>DASQZE010000300.1:0-2095 GCA_035638875.1 Longimicrobium sp. | reverse complement strand
GGCCACCATCCGCGCCACGCTGGAGCTGGCGAAGATCAGCGACGGCGGCCTTTTCGTGCTGTTCACCAGCTACCGGGCGCTGCGGCACGTGGCCAGCGAGCTGCGCGCCCGCAAGGCGGACCTGGAGTGGCCGCTGTTCGTGCACGGCGAGGCGCCGCGGGCGCAGCTGGTGGAGCGCTTTACCGAGTCCGGCCGCGGCATCCTGCTGGGGACCACGAGCTTCTGGGAGGGCGTGGACGTGCCCGGGCAGCCGCTGCGGGGGTTGATCATCCCCAAGCTGCCGTTCAAGGTGCCCAGCGAGCCCGTGACGGCCGCGCGCATCGAGGCCATCGAGCAGATGGGGGGCAACTCGTTCGCCCAGTACATGCTCCCCCACGCCGCCATCCGGATGAAGCAGGGCTTCGGCCGCTTGATCCGCTCGCGCGACGACCACGGGGTGGTAATGGTGCTGGACGGCCGCATCGTGAAGAAGAGCTACGGCCGGTATTTCATCGATTCGCTTCCCCCCGCGCCGCTGGTGAAGGGGCCGTGGAAGATGGTGAAGGAGGCGATGCTGCGGTTCTACGGAGAGCGGATGGAGGCGCGGCGGGCGGGGTGAAGGGCGGGGAACTGCGGAACTGCGGGTTACAGGGTACAGGTTACAGGGGACGGCCTGCAACTGCCCGGGTGGGCCGCGGGAACCGGTTTCCGTGATGTGTGGCGGGCATCGGGGCGGAGCGAATGAATTCGCCGCAACAACCGCGGAAAGCCTCACAAACTGCGTGAGGCTTCAACTGCACCGGACGCGGAGCCGGCGCCGTAGCGCAAAGCCCCGTCGAAGTGTATACCCTCTCCCACGCAGTTTGTGGGAGTGGGTGCGAGCCTGGGCGAGCGGGTGAGGGCCCCGGGGCGCCGCGCCCAGTCCGCGAAGGCGGACTTCGTGAAGTCGTAGCCGCGGTTTCAACCGCTTGGACGGAAGGCCGCCGACGCGCGCGGAGCCTGTTTCCGCACCGCGCCCGTCGTTGCCCGCTGTCCCCTGTAACCCGTAACCTGTAACCCGCAGTTCAAGCCGTGACCCTGCCTCGCCCGTCCAAGATCGTCTGCGTGGGCCGCAACTACCTGGAGCACGCCCGCGAGCTGGGCAACGACATGCCCCAGCAGCCGCTCCTCTTCCTGAAGCCGCCGTCGTCGCTCATCGCGGACGGCGAGGCCATCGTGCTGCCGCCGCAGTCGCAGCGCGTGGAGCACGAGGGCGAGATCGCCGTCGTCATCGGCCGCACGGCATCGAAGGTGAGCGCGGCGGAGGCGTGGGACTACGTGGCCGGCATCGCGCCCCTGAACGACGTGACCGCGCGCGACCTGCAGAAGGCCGACGTGCAGTTCACCCGCGGCAAGGGGTTCGACACCTTCTGCCCTCTCGGGGCCATGGTGTCGCTGGACGGCATCGACCGCGACGGGCTGGAGGTGATCTGCCGCGTCAACGGAGAATTGCGGCAGCACGGGCGCGCGGCGGACATGGCCTTCTCCATCCCCGTGCTCATCGAGTACATTTCCGCCGTGATGACGCTGGAGCCGGGCGACGTGATCGCCACGGGCACCCCGGCCGGCGTATCGCCCCTGTCGCCCGGCGACGTCGTGGAGGTAGAAATCCCCGGCGCCGGCATTCTCCGCAACCCCGTGCAGGCCCCATGAAGCTGTCCCGCAACCGCCTCCTGGCCACTGTCATCGCCTGCATCGTGGCCGCCGACTGGATTACCAAGGCCGTCGTGCAGCAGCGCCTGCCGCTCAGCAACCGCCACACCATCGTGGACGGGTGGCTGAGCTTTCAGCACAACATCAACACGGGCATTGCCTGGGGGTGGTTCCGCGACCTGCCCACGCTGGTGCGCATGCCCCTGCTGGCCCTGCTGACGCTGGTGGGCATCGGCGCCACCATCAGCATCATGCGGCAGACCAGGGACCGGTGGATCCACGCGGCAGGCGCGCTGGTGCTGGGCGGCGCCGTGGGCAACCTGGGCGACCGGCTGATGGACGGCGGGGTCACGGACTTCATCTACGTGCACTTCTTTCCGTACATCTTCAACGTGGCCGACATCGCCATCACCATCGGCGGGGT
>DASQZE010000299.1:0-13250 GCA_035638875.1 Longimicrobium sp. | reverse complement strand
CTTCACACTGCTCCATCATCGGCGCCACGAGTCCCACGTCCGCCTGGTCGTTCGTCAGCTGCTGTGCCACGATCACCTGGCTGCCGCACTCCACCATCGCCTGCCCGTTGTGATCCGCCGCGAACTCGTCACCCCGTTCGTGTACGCGTACAGCACGACCTTCAGCATCATCGCCGGGTGGAACGCCGGTGCACCCCAGCCATCCTCCCGGTACGGCGCATAGAACGCATCCAGCCGCCCGCGCGCATCCATTTCGTCGATGACCTCCGAAAGGAAGCACACAAGGCTGTCCTCCTTTACCCACTCCCGGACCGAGGGGGGCATCAGGAACAGCTGGTTCTGGTCGTATTCCCGGAAGTTGTAGCTCATCGGCAGCTCGCTGGGGCTCGCGTGACTGACGACAATCTATGCTGCGCCGACAGCAACCGGTCTACCAAGGGCCTGATGCCCCTGCCGAGCGCCTCCGGTCCGCGATCGGCCGTCGCGATGGCAATCATCCGGTTCGGCAGCCTCTCCGAAGCGACGGACGAACCAAGCAGTGCCACTCCCAAAACTCCTGCAGCTCCGCACCCCTGTTCCCCCTCTCCCCGCAGTGTGAGATTCCCCCGGCAGTCCGTGCATCCTCCGCATCGTCGAGGGAGCAGGCGAGGCAGCGCACCGGCTTTTCCGTGCGACCTGCTACGGGACGAGGGATGGAGGGTGCCCGGCACATCATCCAGACGCATTGAATTCCCCAGGAAGGGACGACTTATATGCAACGTGACGATCGGGACGCGGCAGGCGCGGCGCGCGAGGACGCCCGCCACGGCCGCGAGGCGTACACGCGCCGCATCGACTGCGCGCCGGCGCCGCGGCAGCCGGGCATCGAAGCGGCCATGGCACCGCCCGCCGGCCATGGCAGCGGCAGCCGCGTGCAGTGCGAGGAGGCTTGACGGACACCCCGGCTGAGTCCGCGCCCGCCCTCCGCATCCGCTCGGCCCGCGCACTCCGCGGGCCGAGCATTTGGGCCGTACACCCCGTGGCCGCCTGCGAAGTCCAGGTCTCCGCGGCGCTTGCGGACACGCCGCCCACCGATCTGCCCGGGCTCGCGCAGCGCCTGTCCGCTGCGCTCCCCGGCCTTGCCGCCGAGCGGACCGACGGCGGGGGGGATTCCGATCCGTCCGCGGCATGGGCGGGGCTCGCGGGGCGGGTGGCCGTCGCGCTGCAGACGCTCGCGGGCACGCCCGTCACGTTCGTCCGCGTGCAGCCGGGCACGCACGGCGACCTGCCGCAGCTGGCGGTGGGATACGCGGAGGCGGAGCTGGGCGTGGAGAGCCTGTACGAGGCGGAGGCGCTCCTGCTGCGGCTGATGCGCGGCGAGGACGCGGAGATGGATTCCCTGGAGCGCAAGCTGCGGCAGGTGCACCACGACGCCCGGCCGCGCGCCACGGCGCGGGTGCTCATCGAGGCGGCCCGGCGGCGCGGCATCCCCGTCCGGCGCTTTGCGGACGACCCGGTGTTCCAGCTGGGGCTGGGGCGCACGCTGCGGCGCCTGGACGCCGCGATGTCGGACTCCACGAGCGTCATCGCGGCGGACATCACGTCGGACAACGACCGCACCAGGCGCATCCTGGCCCGCAGCGGCCTTCCCGTTCCCGAGGGCGGCATCGCCGCGGATGCGGAGGCGGCGGTGGTGCTCGCGCGGCGCATCCGCTTTCCCGTGCTGCTCAAGCCCCTGGGCGCCAACGACGGACGCGGCATCTCCGGAAAGCTGGAAACGGAGGAGGCCGTGCGCGCGGCGTATCCCATCGCCCGGGCGGAGCATCCGACGGTCATCGTGGAGCGGTTCGCGGAGGGACGCGACCACCGGGTCGTCGTCGTGAACGGGCGCGTGGTCGCCGTTGCGGAGCGCATCCCCGCCCGCGTCGTCGGCGACGGGATGCGCACGATCGGCCAGCTGGCGGAGGCAATCAACGCCGATCCGCGGCGCGACCCGCTGGTTCCCGATCCCACGCTCGTCCGCATCCCCCTGGACAGCCAGACCGCCGCGTTCCTGGCCCGCACCGGCCGCACGCTGGCGTCGGTGCCGGCAATGGGCGAGACGGTCCAGCTGCGCACCACGGCCAACCTCTCCACGGGCGGCACCTCGACCGACCGGACGGACGAGATCCATCCCCGCAACGCCCTGCTGTGCGAATTGGCCGTGGCCGCCGTGGGATTGGACATCGCGGGGCTGGACGTGCTGACGGACGACATCGGCGTCCCCTTCGACGAGAACGGCGCCACCCTCCTGGAGGTGAACACGTCGCCGGGAATCCGGATGCACACGGACCCGGACCAGGGCGCGCCGCGGGACGTGCCGGGCGCCATCCTGGACATGCTGTATCCGCCCGGCGCGGCGACGACCATCCCCGTGATCGCGGTGACGGGGACGAACGGAAAGACGACGACCACGCGGCTGGTGGCGCACCTGTTCCGGCGGACGGGCGCGTGCGTGGGATACACGACCACGGACGGCATCTACTTCCAGGAGCACCTGCTGCAGGAGGGCGACTTCACGGGCCCGTTCGCGGCCGGCGTCGTCCTGGCGAATCCGTGGGTGGACGTGGCGGTGCTGGAGGCGGCGCGCGGCGGCATCCTGCGCTCCGGGCTGGGCTTCGACGCCTGCGACGTGGGCATCGTGCTGAACGTGACGGCCGACCACCTGGGGCTGCGCGGCATCCACACGACCGAGGACCTGGCGCGGGTGAAATCTGTCATCCCCTCCGTGGTGAAGCCCGGGGGCCACGCCGTGCTGAACGCCGACGACCCGCTCGTGCTGGGGATGCGGTCGGCGACGCCGGGAACCGTGGTGCTCACCTCGGTCCTCGGCGAGGCGAATCCCGCCGTGGCGGAGCATCGGGCCGCGGGCGGCATGGCCATCGTGGTGGAGGAGGACGAGGGCGGCCGGGAGACGATCGTCATCCGCGGCGCGGAGCGCGTGCCCGTGGCGGCCGTGGACGACGTGCCGCTGGCGATGGGCGGCGCCGCGCGCTTTCAGCTGGGCAACCTGCTGGCCGCCACGGCCGCCGCGTACCTGCAGGGGATTCCCGCGGATGCGATCGCGGAGGGGCTGCGGACGTTCATCCCGTCGGGCGCGGCGACGCCGGGGCGGATGAACGTGCTGCGGAGCCCGCGCGGCACGGTGATCGTGGACTACGCGCACAACCCGGCCGCCGTGCGGGGGCTGATGGACTTCGTGACGCGGATGCCGGCGGCGCGGCGCATCGGCGTGGTGACGATGCCCGGCGACCGGCGCGACGAGGACCTGCGGGAGATGGGGGAGATCGTGTCGGTGCTGGACTACGTGGTGGTCAAGGAGCACGATCACTACCGCCGCGGCCGCCCCGCCGGTGACGTGGCCCGATTGATCGCGGAGGGACTGGAGGCGGGCGGCCTGGGCCCCGGCAGCCACGAGGCCGTGCTCCCCGAGCCCGATGCCGTCGCCCGCGCGCTGACGCTGATGGAGCCCGGCGACGTCGTCGTCATCCTGGCCGACGATTCGCTGGACGTGCTCGCCCAGGCCCAGGCCTTCCTGGACGCAGGCGGCGCCTGACGCATCCCATCGACAGAACAAGAAGGTTTCACGCGGAGGGTGCGGAGAACTGCGGGAGGCGTTCTCGGGGAGTCCTCGTCTCTGCCTGGGGCCGGCTTCCACGGATGGATGATCACACAGAGGAACAGAGGAACAGAGGAACACGGGTAACAGAGTACGGCTTTTCCCCTGTTCCCCCTGTTCCTCTGTGTGAGCCTATCTGTTGCTGTTACGCAGTTCTCCGCGTCCTCCGCGTGAGCCCCGCGGCTCAGCTGGTGACGGTGGGCGGAATCTCCTTGCCATCGGGAAGGATGGGACGCTTGGTGCGCAGGTTGAAGCCGTAGCCCGACGGGAGCGTGTGGATCACGCTGTCGGTGATGGCCAGCGTCTGGTCGTCGGACGCGTCCGGCGCGTTGGTGTGCGTTACGCGGCCGTTGAACACCATCACCGCGCCCTCGCCGACGACGGTAAAGCGGTCGCCCGGCACCATGTCGATGGCCGTGTTCTCGTCGATGCCGATCCCCAGCACGTTGGGATTGTGGGCAAAGATGGTCATCAGCCGGCTCACCCGGCCGCGCTGGTTGAAGTGCGTGTCCACCACCGTGTCGCGCCAGTAGCCCAGCCCCGGCGCCAGGTCCACGTCCTGCCGGCGCACCGTGCCCTCGCTCTTGCCGCCGATGATCATCACGCTGCTCATGGCCGCCGAACCCGCGCTCGTTCCCGCCACGATCAGCCCGTCGCCGTACAGCCGGCCGCGGATGTTCTCGCAGAAGGGCGTCCCCGAGATGAGCGCCGTGAGCCGCAGCTGGTCGCCGCCCGTGAAAAAGACGGCCGTGGCGCGCTGGACCGCTTCCAGCAGCTCCGGGTCGTCGGCCTCGTGGCGGTCCGTGATGGGCGCGGGGATCACCTCGGCCACGCCCAGCTTCTCGAACAGCTCGCCGTAGGTATCCACCTTTTCTTCCGGGTTCTCCGAAGGCGACGAGCAGATGACGATGCGCGCGTTCTTGCCGCCGGCCATCTCCACCAGGTACGGCAGGATCGTCATGTCGTCGGGGTCGGGGTCTTCGGCGCCCCCGATCACCAGCAGCCGCGCGGCCCGCCCCGGAAGCGCCTTCCGCTCCACCGCCTCCTCCGCCTTTCTGCCCCGCTCCTGCATCTCCACGTCCGTCATCGGTGTCTCCCGTCGGGTATCCGCACGGCACCAAGTGCCAAGTGTCAGGGGCCGAGTGCCACGTGCCCGTCGCCGGCCGCCTCGTTCCCCGCCTGGCCGGCCTTGCCGCCCTGCAGCCGGATCTCGCGGTCGCTTTCCTCCAGCCACGCTTCCCGCTCCACCACCCGCCCGTCGCGCACGACGAATTTTCCATGCGAAAGCACGTGCACGATCTCCAGCGACCCTTCTTCCAGCAGCAGGATGTCGCCGGCGCACCCCTTCCGCAGCTCGCCCTTTTCGCGGAGCTTGAGGATGCGCGCGGTGTTCTTCGTGGCCAGGGGCAGCACCTGCTCCAGCGCGAAGCCGTGGTTCAGCACGCAGTCGCGCAGCTGGTCCATGACGGCGGGACGGTTGATGCTGGCGTCGGACGAGGCCGTGAGCAGGTGCGGCGGGCCGCCGTGGTCGCGCCAGAAGCGCAGCCACCTGTACAGGTCGCGCTCAACCACGTCCACGTCGAACGGCATTCCGCCCGTTTGCGACAGGTGGATGGCCTCGCCCACGAGCTTTTCCGAGCGTTCGATGTGGGTGGGATAGAACCAGTCCGCCTCCACGTCGTACTCGTCCAGCACCGTGCGCAGGGGCGCCAGCCGGCGGTCCGATTCGCCCACGTGCACGTGCACCAGCCCCGCCTTTTGCGCCAGCATCCCCCCGATGTGCGCGTGCACGGCCACCCGCGCCAGCTCCCGCGGCTCAAAGGGCAGGGCGCGCGTGTCGCTGATGGCCACCTCGCCCGCCCCGATCACCTCTTCGATGAACAGGATGTCCTCGCGCACGTTCTGCAGGATGGAGTGCGGGGGCACGTCGTATCCCCCCGTCCAGCAGAACGCGTTCAGGCCCTGCTCCTTGAGCGCCTTGACCTTGGCCAGCAGCCCGGCCATGGTCTTCATGGTAGTGTCCACGCCCAGCGTGCCCACCACCGTGGTCACGCCGTTCTGCACCAGCTCGCTTACGAAGAACTCCGGGGTCTGCGTGCTGAACCCCGTTTCGCCGCTGCCGCCCAGCAGGTGCACGTGCGGGTCGATGAGGGCCGGCGCCACGATGCACCCCGTGGCATCGATCACCTGGTATTCGGCGCCCAGCCGCTCCAGGGCGCCCCGGTCGATGTCGCCCACCGTGCCCACGTGCCCGTCCGCCAGCAGCACCGACTGCATTCCGCACGGCTCGGGGGCATACACGCGCCCCCCCTCGATCAGCGTCAGCATCGTTTCTTTTTCTGCTCCGGCCCCGGCCCGTTCCACTGCTCCGGCACCCCTTGCAGGGCACGGTGCGGGCCACGCCGGAAGCAGCACCCGCCCATACTGGACAAAGATTGTGCACAGGCGACGGCGTTTATCAAATGTTTACCGATAAATCCATTGCTCACACGGGCCTGAGAGGGCGTGCACGCTGTTCGTTTGTACGCTGCCGTACCCAGCGTCATGGCTCGCGAAATGCGTGACTCCGTAGACGTTCGTTTATACCGCCCTGCACCCCCCGATCCCTGAAGGACCCCGTGAGCGAGAACCGAGCTGGTGGCGCTTTTACGGCCACGCTGCTTCCCCGCATCCAGGCCCTGCGCGTGAGCGCCGCCGAGAATGCGCCCCGCCCAACGCTGCTCACGGAATCCCTGGAGGAACTGCAGACCGCCATCGAAGAGCTGCGGGTCACCGAAGAGGAGCTGCGCAGCCAGCAGACGCAGCTGGCGGACGCGTGGCTGGCGGCGGAAACGAGCAGCGACTGGAACCGGGCCCTCTTCGAGAGCGTGGCCGAGGCGCTGCTGGTGACGGACCCCGACGGCGTGGTGCGCGACGGCAACCCGGCCGCCGGCAGGCTGCTGGGGGTGAGCACCCGCGGGCTGCGCGGCAAGCCGCTGGCCGTGTACGTGCCGCAGGAGGAGCGGCCGGCGTTCCGCACCCGCCTGCTGGAGCTCAAGGGCGACGCCCTTCCCGTGCGCTTTGACCTGTGGATGCAGCCGCGGCTGGCCGTGCCGGTGCTCGTGGAGGTGTCCGTGACGGCATTTCAGCCCCTGGACGCCGCACCAGGGCTGCACTGGACCCTGCGCGACGTGACGGCCCTGCGGCAGGCACAGGCGGGGCAGGGGCAAGCCGCGCGCGCCCACCTGCGCGCCCTTCGCGCCCTGCCGGTCGCCACCGTGCTGCTGGACCTGGACGGCACGGTGACGATGTGGAACGCGGCGGCGGAGCGGCTGCTGGGGTACACGGAGGAGGAGACGGCGGGGCTTTCCGTCCCCTGCTGGAGCGAGTCGGCGGAGCACGCGCTGGAGGCGGCCCTTTCCGCGGCCGGGGCGGACGAGCCCGCGCACGTGTCCGTGACGGCCCGCACCCGCGACGGGCAGGAGATGGCGCTTGAGGTCTGGGCCGCGCGGCTGACCGACGAGGGCGGCGAGCCGCGGGGCACCGTGCTTTCGCTGGCCCCCGCGGCGGCGCACGAGAACGCGCCCCCGGTGCAGACACACCCCGCGTGGAACGACGCGGAGACCCGGCGGGTGCTGCTGCACGGCACGGGCGAGCTGGCGGAGCGCATGCGCACGGGGATCGCGGCCGGCCTGTTCCTGGGCCACCTGCACGTGGGCGACCGCCTCCCCAGCATCCGTGACATCGCCCGGCAGACGGGCGAGGACCACCGCTGCGTGAGCGCCGCCTACCGCCGGCTGGCCAGCGAGGGCGTGGTGGAGATCCGCAACCGGCACGGCGTGCTGGTGGCCGCCGGGGGCGAGGGGCCGGAGATGCCCAGCGCCGAGACGGCGGAGTGGCTGGCGGGCGTCATCGGCGATGCGGCCCGGCTGCAGGTAAAGGTGACGCAGCTGCCGGAGCTGGTGCGCCGGTGGACGGCCGAGGCGCCCGTGCGCTGCCTGTGCGTGGACGGCACGGAGGACGGGCTGGCGGCGCTGCAGGCCGAGATGCACGGCCAGTGGGGCTTCGAGGTGCAGCGGTTCCTGTCCGGCGGCACGGAGTCGTCGCGGCGCGACGCGCTGGCCGCGGCGGTACGTGCCGTGGACGTGGTGGTGACGACGCCCTTTCACGCCCACACCGTGCATGCGGTGGCGCGCGGGGCCGCGGTGCCGGTGGTGGTGCTGGAGGCGGACCCGGAGATGGTGAGCGCGGCCGAGGCGCGGCTGCGGGCCGGGGCGCTGTCGGCCGTGGTGGCCGATGCGCGCTACGGCGAGCGCCTGCGCTGCCTTACGGGCGGCGAGCGCCTGAAGGTGGTGCTGGCCGACGACGAGGCTGGCCTGGCGGCGCTGGACCCCGCGCAGCCCGTGCTGATGACGCGCGCCGCGCAGCAGCGGGTGGCCCGACCCCTGCGGCTGCTGGTGCCCCTGTCGCCCGCGTTCAGCCCGTCCCGGGCGCGCGAGCTGGCCGCCGTGCTCATCCGCCGCAACCTGCGGGCGGGGCGGTCGGACGTTTGACGAAAGTGCGTGAGTGCGTGAGTGCCGGGGCTCGGATGGCACCTGCTGTCCGGGCCCCGGGTCCATTTGCCTCGCACGGCTCGCGTTTCGGCGTAAGGCGCAGCCGGATCCCGCTTTCTCGCCGATGACGCCGGTTGACCGGGGATCATCCCGGGGTCGGCGGCGGATGATGTAGACGGCTGGAGCGCCGCACCTCGACGCTCCACGGGCACGATCTCGAAGACCCCGGTCCCGTGGAACGTTACCCGAAAGCCCTGCCCCTCTAACACGGAACCCTGGAATGAACGGTTCTCCCGCTCCGCGTTCAGGTGCAGGTCGATGATCCGCGTCTGGTCGACGCGCTGCGCCATCGAGGGCACCTGGACGAGCATGCTTGCGGCGAGGACCGAACCCGCGAAAATCCACGTTCGGGGCATCTCACGTCCTCCGTGTGGATGGGAATGTGCCGAGGCCGTAATGCCTCAGCCGAGCGGCCGCACCATTCGGTAAACGACCACGTGGGGAACATCGCTTTCATCCTTGCGCGCGGCGTAGATCGAGCCGTCGCCGCGGATGAGACGCACGTCGCTGCCCGCCGGGATCAGAACGGAGCCCAGGTAGGCGCCGTCGGCGGAGAACGCCGCCCATTCCGTTTCCTGGGCGCGGCTTCCGCCGAGCTCGAACCAGAGCCGGTCCCGGTCATCGACCAGGAACGCGCGCACCGCCGGCCAGCGCGAGGCCGCGGAGTCCGACAGCACGGGTTCGAACAGACGGCGCATCCCATCGAACTCCTCGGCCGCCGATTCCACGTCCTCGCGGGTCAAGCGCGGCGGCTGGTAGTCGATCCGGAAGCCTCCCGAGGGCGTGCCATCGAGCGCGTACGTCCGCACGCCGAGCGTATCCGACCAGGCGAAGTGCACCCGCCCCCGTGAGTCGAGGCGCGCAAACCCCTGTTGCCCGAACGGGTGGGGCGTGACCGACGTCTGCGCGACGAGAAACGACTGTGACGGAAAGGTGAGAAGCTCGGTGCGAAGGGAGCCGTCCGGCGCAAGCACGCGCAGCTTGTCCTTTCGATTGCTGAAATCCTGTCCGGGACCGAAGGAGAAGCCCGGCCGGTGGTGCGAGAGCATGGCGTCGTTCGCCCGCGTGCGCCGCAGCTCTCGCGGCATGGAGACGTTGAGCTTGTCGCCCAGGTTCACGTGGTACGCGGCGAGCCCGGAGTCCGGCGCGAAGACGCTCACGCGGCCGAGCTCCGGGTCGTACACGAGCACGCTGTCGCCGGGGAGCACCTGCACCGCCCCCACGGACCGGAACTCGTTCGGCCCGCTCCCCCTGCGGCCAAAGCTCCGCTGGAGGCGCGCCTCGGGGCCAAGCACCGTCACGCGGTGCTGATACGTGTCAGGCACGTAGATGTACCCGCGCGAGTCCACGTCCAGGCGCGCAACCATGGTGAACGACGCGTCCGCCCCGCTGGCCGCCACCTCCGTGACCGCCGATGCCGCTCTTCGGCGTGCCTCCGCGTCCGGCACCCACGCCCCCCTCTGCACCGCCGCCGCCCCGGAACCGGTGCACGCGGTGAAGAACACCGCCAGCAGGATGGAATGGATCGAATGGAACGAGGCCATCGTCGCGACGAAGGGGGCAAAGTGTGCGATTGCGGACGACCTGTACGCTATTCCGGCGGAGACTGCTCGTCAATATCAGCATGCGAGCCGGCCTTCACTGCTCTTTTCCGCTACGCGTACCGCATCACAACGACCGTCGGGCCCCACTCCCCACCTGCGTCCATTCACCCACCGGGCCCGGAAGAACCTCCTTCTCACCAACCATCATAGCGTCCGGCTTCGCGGGAGTGGTCGAGTCGGCTGGTGCTTTCCCCCGGACCCGTAGCTCCCCCCATTTTCATAGTAAGAACGCCCATTGGCCGTTGTCGCTGTCGGTGCATCGCTGCACGCCGTGATGATCAACATTCCGAGCACAGGGACGATACCGGGCGCGCGCGTGAGTTGCATTCTCGGAACTCGCAGCAAAGAGGAGAAGTAGGCACCCAAGAGGGCGCGGACAGTACCCAGGCTACGCCGAACGCGGTGGATACGCTAGTTATCCCGCCGGCCCGTGGCGGCGGGATAACGGAGGTGCACTGCGCGGCGGGTACGCTCGGGGTCACGGATGCTGAAATCCGGAGTGGGGGGAAGCGAGGTGTAGCGCGCGAGGCGGCCGGGTGGGGAGAACCGGCGGGCGTGTACTTTGTTTCCCTGCTCGCAAGATGGCGTGTCTTGTGCGGCGACAACACCAGGGCGTAAAATAATCAGATCGCGTCTGTAACTGCTATTCTATCTGCTTCAATGGCGCCTCCCAAGAAACGCAAGCCCCAGCTTCCTCCCCCTGCAGACACGTGGGAGGCAGAGGTTGCAGCGCTCGAAGAACTTGGGTTCGATACTCCGCTCGCGCGTACGCTATGGCGAGGGCTGCGCGATCTTCGGGTTTGGCTCCGTGCGGCTCCAGGGCGCGAAGCACTCGGGCGCGACGCCTCCCCGATGATTGCCGAACGGACGGCGCTTGCAGTCGCGGAGGCGCCGGAACTCACGGGCGCCATTGGGACGTTCGCGTTACTCGCTGCACGGCCTGATCTCAGCTCCGAGAGGCAGATCGCGGAAGCCTGCTATGGCGTATATCAATGGGCGGAGACTCGATCGCTCTCGCTTATTGCCGTGCTATTCAGCGAAGCGGCGGCCGCGGTGGATGATGATTCGCGCTGGGCTTTGGCAGCGGCTCGCAGCTGCCGTGCGGCCGGACGGTATGACCGCTCCGCACGTTGGTATAGTCGTGCTTTCGGCCTCGCTCGTGGGGCTAAGCGGACGAGTGACGCTGTCCGTGCACTACTCGGTTACGGCGGGTTGCTACGAACGGTTGGGCGTCTACATGAGGCGTTACCGTACTTCGAAAGCGCAGCGCGGCGAGCGGATAGGCGGAACCGCCGCAAGCTTGCGGCAGAGACGCACCACGACTTGCTGTTACTCCTGACCGAACTGGGCCAATACGACCAGGCCCGTTACCATGCGGAAGGAGCAGTACGGTACTACTCCCAGCGCCACCACCGTTGGCCGTACTTGGTGCATGATGCTGCATTCCTATTTATCCGGCTACGCCACTTTACCCCCGCATTGATGCTCTGCGAAGGGGTTCCTGACCTCGTCCCTCGTCCGAACGACGCGGCGCTCGTCTGGTCAACCGTCGCGTGGGCTGCGGCTGGAGCCGGCCGAACCGACGCTTTTCGTGACGCAGAGCGCGCGACGTTGCAATTGCTGGGATTAGCGAACGAACATGCGCCCGCCACACTGATTCACTTGGCGGAAGGTGCGCGGGCGCTAGGGGAATGGGAAGCCGCACGACGCTATGCGGATGCCTCGGCAACGGCTGCGGCAGAGCGGAAAGACGCTGCAATCGCAAGGGAGGCCGCAGAATTGATCACCGCGCTTGACGCCCAGGCCCCCGCACCCACGGAGGTTGAGCCGTCCGAAGAAATGCAAGCGTTGTTGAGGGAGTTTCGCGCCCGTGGCCGGATCGCGGTACAGCGCTCCCCCTAACGCCTGGCAATCAGTTGCCAGACCCGAACCCGTGTCCACCGCGCTGAGCGGTCGAATCCGATGCCGTCGAGGCGCTGCTCGTCTCGGCGGCTTCTTCGTGCCCCGAACCTATCCAACCGCCGCCGTTCGCGCTGTGAGGCACGTCGGACGCTGCAGAATGCGGGTCGCTCGGCAGGACATTGCATGCAGCCAACCCCGCGAGCGCGGTACCTGCGAGCAGGATCATGCGAGTGTTTCTCATCGCTCGTACTCCCTCCGTAGAAAAATGATTGAGTTCGCCGTCAACGGCTCCGCCGAAGGTACGGCACACGGTTTCCGCCAGCAAGCGCCCCCTACTTGAATTCGCCAAACAGTGCCCCCTCCTTAGAATCGGCCAAACGATGCCCCCGTGCGATCCGTTCTCGGTACGCACTACCTATCGCGACAGTGTCTTAAGCGGATCACCTTCGCGAGAGGAAGTGTGTCGTATGCGGACAGCCCATTCAGCAATGGCCGTAGGAATCGAAAAGGCTCCTGTACCGGCACCACAACTGCCGTCTACAACTGCTGCACAACCCGCCATCGTCGGGGACGAGATGCGCGCGTATTCCGAGCAGCAGCGTGGAAACCCGCTTTTCCGCGTTGGGTCCGGCTGGATGTTCGGGAGCGGAAACTGATGCGCGCGGCGAAAGGCACGCGGCGCCGGGCCGTCCGGCGGCCCTGGGTCATCCCGCCCGTCATGCTGCGCGATCCGGCGGAAAAGCTGGAAGGCGATTCCATCCTGCAGGAAACCCCGGGCGAGCTGGGGCTGCTCCTCTGGGAGACTGCGCGGGACGTGGCGCTGTGGGGGAGCACACCCCCAAAGATACGCGACGCTCTATTCTCGGGCGGACCCGGGCACGGGCGTTCCGCCTTGCTCGCCGGGACGGAGCTTCCGGGCACGGTGTCCGCCTCGGTCCATACGCTGCACGGGATGCTCGCCATCCCGGACCGTGCGGATGCGGAGATCGTGTCGCTCTGCTGCCTGGAAGTGGCTGCGTGGGCGCGCGCGGCGGGCCTGCCGCGCACCGCGGTCGCCTTCGCGCAGGCCGGCGCCGTTGCGGCGCCGGAGTTCGGAGACGCGGCCCTGTCCGTGGGCGCCTATGCACGCGCCGCGGGGCAGGATGCCCGCGCGGAGACGTGGCTGCGGCGCGCGGTCGCGGTCTCGCGGCGCGAAGGGAACCGGGTCGCGTACGCGTCCGCCCTGGTGGAGCTGGGCGCCGTGTACGAAGCACGTGCCCAGACCGTCCGCGCGGAACGGCTTTACCGCATCGCGTTCCGTGCGGCGCGGCGCTACGGCGCGCGTGCGGCCCGGATGCGGGCCGCGCACGGCCTCTTCCGGATCTCACGCCGCCAGGGCGACGACGCGACCGCCGCACAGTTCGCGTTGGCCGCGCTGCGCGCATTTGAGCCTGACGCACCAGAAGCGGCAACAGGCCTCCTGCTGGACCTGGCGCGCTTCTGGACCGATGCGGGACAGCAGGCGCGCGCCCGCTG
>DASQZE010000298.1:0-2079 GCA_035638875.1 Longimicrobium sp. | reverse complement strand
AGCAGTCCGAGCATGCCGGTGGACAACGCGTCGCTTCAGGGGACCCGCCGCTGGTCGGTGGGGCTGGGGTTCGCGGCCATGGCCACGCTGGTCCTGAGCTTCTGGATGATCTTCTTCTACGCGCCCACGGAGCGCGAGATGGGGATCGTGCAGCGCATCTTCTACGTGCACGTGCCCAGCGCGTGGGTGGCGTTCCTGGCGTTCGGCATCGTGGCGCTGTGCTCGCTGGGGTACCTGTGGCTCAAGGACGAGCGGCTGGACGCCATCGCCGTGGCCGCCGCGGAGTTGGGCGTGGTCTTCACCACCATCGTCCTCATCACGGGCCCGCTCTGGGGCAAGATCGCGTGGGGCGCGTGGTGGGTGTGGGAGCCGCGGCTTACGCTCACGCTGCTGCTGTGGTTCATCTACGTGGGCTACTTCATGCTCCGCGGCGCAACGGACAGCCCGGAGCGCGGCAAGCGGTTCGCCGCCATCCTGGGCGTGGTGGGCGCGGTGGACATCCCGCTCATCCACATGAGCGTGCAGTGGTTCCGCAGCCAGCACCCCAAGCCGGTGATCATGAATCCGGAGGGCCCCAAGGCCGCACCCGAGATCGTGCAGACGCTGCTGGTGTCGCTGCTCGCGTTCACCCTGCTCTTTTTCTCGCTGCTGATGGCGCGCTACCTGGTGGCGCGCCTGCAGGAGCGGATCGACACGATGCGTGTGGGCGCCACGCTGCGGTCCGGCCCCGCGCCCGCTTCCCGCGGAGTTTCCGTCTGATGCGCCGTATCTGGATCGTCCTGCTCGCGCTGCTGGCCCTGGCCGCCGCGCCCGTGCACGCCCAGGCTCCCGCCGGCGAAACCGCTACGGAGGCAGCCGCGTCCTCCGCCGGCGCGCCCGTCTCCGCCGACGCCCCCACGCCCGCAGCCGACGCTCCGTCGCCGGCCGGCGCCGCCCTGCCGCGCTACACGCCGCCCCGCACGCTGCGGGCGTACGCGCACGTGTTCGTCGCGTTCGCCGTGGCGTGGGTGCTGCTCTTCGGCTACGTGGTCTTCCTGGCGCGCAAGTTCCGCCGCGTGGAAGAGCAGGTGGATGCGCTGGCGCGGTCCTGAATCGCGAGGAACTGGAATCATGAAGGACGCTTTACCGGCAGGCCCGGAGCCGGAACTCGATTCTGATTCCGACGAATGGGATCTGCAGATCGCGGCAGACGTGGCCGCGGGTCGCCTTGACCGGCTCGGGGACGAGGCACTCGCCCATCTAAAGGCGGGACGCACGCGAGAGATGTGAAGCGGAAACGAGCCATCCCCAAGCGCGGGATGGCTTTCGCGTTTGTGTGCCCCTGGCGCCGCATCCCGCATCACCGGGCACCTGAAACGATCGTGGTGCGGACGGGTAGGAAATCGATTACCTTGGCGCGGAAAGTGACTTCCGCACGCCGCCGCATCCGCCCCTCCACGTCCATCTCCCCGTCTCCATGACGACCTTCCGCTCCGCCGTCCTCGCCACGCTGGCGCTTGCGGCGCCGCTTGCCCCGGCATCCGCCCAGTCCGCGCCGGCCAACCCGGGCTTCGAAGAAGGCGCGCCGACACTCACCGGATGGGTGCTCCGCGGCGAGCCGGCGTATGTCTTCGCGCTGGACTCGGCCCATGCGCGCGAGGGGCGCTGGGCCGCGCGGGTGACGTGGCAGGGGGGCGGGGCCCCCAACACGTTCGGCACCCTGCTGCAGCGGGTGGATGCGGCGCCCTACCGCGGCCGCGCGTGCGCTACCGGGCGTGGGTGCGTACGGAGCTGGCGCCGGGGCCCAGCTGGATGGGCATTTGGCTGCGGGTGGACCGGCCCAACGGGGCCATAGGCTTTTTCGACAACATGGAGACGCGGCCCATCACCGGCCGCACGGGATGGAGGCAGTACGAGGTCACGGGCGAGGTGGCGGCGGACGCGGAGGCCCTGTACCTCGGCGCGCTGCTCGTGGGCACGGGGCAAGGGTGGGTGGACGCGGCATCGCTGGAGGCAGATCCGGCCATGGCCCCGCCGGAGCCGCGCGCGCCGTGACGGAGCGCGGGCTGGCGAACCTGGTGGCGTTCTCGCGGCTACCGG
>DASQZE010000297.1:0-9997 GCA_035638875.1 Longimicrobium sp. | reverse complement strand
GTGGGCCCCAGGTCCGCGTCGATGGCGTCCAGGTCCAGCGGCTCGTTCTCGTCCGGCCCCGGCGGCTCCACGACGACGTACAGCTCACGGGCGTCGTTGTCCGTGATGGCGAAGCCCACCCCCAGCTCCCACAGCCGCGCCGCCACGCCAAAATCCGCCTCGGACGGCTCCAGCAGCCCGGACGGGTGGTTGTGGATGAGCATCCCCGGCTGCGGCGGGTCCTTGACCAGGGCCAGGACTGCGCCCGCGTGGCCGCGGGCCAGCACGCGCGGCTCCACGAGCTCCGCGCCCTCGGCCACGCGCGCGATGAAGCACACCTCGTTGCCCCGGGCACGCGCGATCTCGCGCCGGATCAGCTCGGCGGCTGCGGCGGACAGGAAGTGCTCTACGGCGCTGCGGGGCGGAGCGGTGTTCATGATCCCACGATAAAACACGGAGCGCCGGGAGCGGCCGGCTCCCGGCGATACACCATCGATGGTCTTTGGGTCAGTCGCGCTGCCAGCGGATCTCGCCGTCGGCCCCGGGCGCAACGGCGGCGCGCAGGATGGCGATCAGTGCCGCGTCGGCGCCGCTTTCCTCCAGCAGGGCCAGCGTGGGCTCGTCCACGTAGTAGTGGGCGTCGGCCGTGCTCTCCTCCTCGAACTGCTCGCGGATGAAGGCGAGCTGCTCCTCGCTGATCTCGCCCGCCACGGCGCCGTCCTGGCCAATGATCCTGATCACGTCCGCTGCCTGTCGTCCGGGGATGAAGGTCGCTGCGATGCGCAAACCGCCGTCACTCGCCGATGGCCTCGGCGGGGTCGGATTCGGCGAGGGCTTCGCGGAGCGACTCCTCGTCGCCGCTCTCCACGTCGTCCTCCAGCAGAAAGCCCAGCCGCACGGGCTCCGCCGGATCCTCGGGGCACTGGAAGCGCGCCGCGAAGATGCCCAGCTCCGTGGGGGAGGGATGGCCGTACTGGATCTCCACCAGCCAGCTGCGCCCCTTGTCGTCCTGGAAGATCGCCTTGCCGTTCGGCATCCGTCCGTCGCCGTGCTGATTGGAGGTTGGTGGAAGCCGAACGCGGCGCCCGCCGGGAAGGATAACATCTCCCCGGCGGGCGCGGTATGCGTGCGGTGGATCCGGCAGGCGGAATCAGGACTCCGGGGCGGCGTGGGCCGGCTCGCCTGCCCGCAGCAGCCGCAGCGCGGTGCCGAGTTCCGCCACGCTGGGCGCGCCGGGGAGACCGGCGCGCTCCGCCGTGTAGTCGCCCGAGCCCGTTTCGAACTGCTGAAGAAAACGAACCGTTCCCACCGGCCCGAGCTCGCGGGCAAGGGCGTCCAGCCCCACGCGGCGGATCTCTTCCATCGGCATCGTCGAGGCTGAAACAGCAGTTATCCAGGTAGATGCGGAACATGCGCCGGAAGCTGGGCTCAGGGGGCGGGCTCGTCGCAAAGGCCCTGGATACGACATCCTGCATCTCATCGCCGGTACGAATCATGGCTGATCCTTACGGGTTGTCACCTCCACACTGCAGCAGGCTTCCTTTTCGCGTCCTTTTCCCGCAGATTGCCGGTGAGGGCACCTCCCTCGTTCTCACATCCTATCCGGGAGAGAGTCATGCGCAAGCTGAAGCTGGACGTACACGCACTTCAGGTCGAGTCGTTCGAGGCGTCGGTGGGAGACGGGCCGTCGGTGGGCACGGTGCGCGGCAACGCGCAGTCCTACGACCTGTGCAGCGAGCGGAAGGGATGCAGCGCCGAGGACAGCTGCGCCATCACCAACTGCCTCACCTGCCTGTGCCCGCACACGGGGCCGCAGCCGTCATGCGATCCCTGCTCGTGGATGGACTGCAACTCCTTCGACGTCGCCACCTGTCCGTGACCGCATCCACCCCCCAAAGGAACCCGATGAAGAAGCTCAGGCTGGACATCCACGCGCTGCAGGTGGAGTCATTCGAGGCGCTGGTGACGGGCGCCATGCAGACCGGCACGGTGCGCGGCAACGGGGACACCTCCGGCTGCGATGTCGAAATCATGACCCACGGCCCCACCTGCGAGGGCGAAAGCTGTGTGCAGACGGCGTGCGCCACGTGCCTGTGCCCGTACTCGGGTCCCATGCCGTCGTGCATGCCCTGCTCGGAGTATGGCTGCGACACGGTTGATCCCGCCTTCTGTTGACCGCCCATCACCGACCCCGAAAGGCCCAACGATGAAAAAGCTCACGCTGCAGCTGGACCAGCTGGCGGTGGATTCGTTCTCCACCTCGGAGGCGATGGAGCCGCGCGGAACGGTGCAGGCGCACGCCACGCAGTTCGACCCCACGTGCGGGCCCGAGAACACCTGCGGCCCGTTCACGTGCGGAAACGCGTACTGCGTAAGAGATACGTACGACCCGGCGTTCTGCGGCGGCAGCGTGGGCTGCCCGCCCTGCTCCGGCGGCGGGCCCACGGGCCAGCTGAGCTGCGTGGGGTGCACCACGTTCAACTACACCCAGCAGGGCGGCGACACCTGCAGCTTCTGCATGAGCCGCGAGAGCGACTCGCCGGACCGCTGCCGCTGCATCTGATGGCTCCCGCGCGCCGCGGCGTACCGCGGCGCGCATCCATCCCCTCACGGAAAGAGGACGCGATGAAGAAGCTGAAGCTGGACGTGGACGCGTTGCGGGTGGAGTCGTTCGGATCGTCCGTGGCGCGCGTGCCGGAGATCGGCACGGTGATGGGCAACGACGCGACTTCGCTGTGCTCCGGGCAGCCGAGCTGCCAGTACACGGTCTGCCAGAACACCTGCTACTGCCCGTACTCCACCGTCTGCGGGTCGGCAGCCTGCCCCACGGTCGATCCCGCGCGCTGTCCGTAATCGTCATCCCTGCCACTGACTCTCGGGGCGGACCAGGATACAACCGCGGCCCCCGGCGCACTTTGCCGGGGGCCGCGGTTCGTGGGGTTCTCAATCCCCCAGTAGATCGCACGCCAGTTCCTGCTGCAATGTCACGCGGAGGCCATCTTTCAAAGCCGGAGTACCTGGATGCCGGTTGGCCCACCGCGGATCTACGGCGCGAGGGACTCGATCCGCGCCAGCTCCATCCCGAAGGCCAGCCGCGCGGACCAGCGCATGGCATCCGCATCGCCCGTGGTGAGCACGCGGTGCGGGCCGGGCGCGGCGTGGGCAATGGGCCACTCCGCCTCCATCCGCGCCAGCGTGGCCGCGGCGGGATCGAACAGCGCGGCGCGGGGGCAGCGTTCCGCCAGGAGCGGCGCCAGCGCGGGATAGTGGGTGCACGCCAGCACCAGGATCTCCACGTCGCGCAGCGGGGCCAGGATGCGCGCCACGTCGCCGCGGACCGCATCCCCATCCAACCGGCCGGCTTCCACGTGCGCAGAAAGCGGCTGCGCCACCCGC
This sequence comes from Longimicrobium sp., assembly GCA_035638875.1. Taxonomy (GTDB): domain Bacteria; phylum Gemmatimonadota; class Gemmatimonadetes; order Longimicrobiales; family Longimicrobiaceae; genus Longimicrobium. Next base: position 6,622 of record DASQZE010000297.1, on the reverse strand, counting down.
TGCCGCACGTGGTGCCCGGCCGCGCGCAGCCCCCGCCCGTACGCGCCGCTGCGCACCGTCCGCCCCCCACCGATCACGCCGACGCGCGCCGGCCGCATCCCCGCCAGCGCATGGACGGCGGGCACGATCACCCCCGCGACGGCAATCCCCTCGCGCGGCGCGGCCAGGTCCGGCACCACGGTGCTCGCGGCGTTGCAGGCCAGGACCGCGTGATCCACCCCGTACGCATCGCGCAGGTGGCGGAGGATGCGGTCCACCCGCGCGGCCAGCATGCGCCGCGGCACCTTGCCGTAGGGGGTGAAGCCGGCGTCGGAGACGTAGACGGCGCCGGCGCCCGGGTGCCGCGCGGCGAAGAGCTGCAGGAATCCCAGCCCGCCGATCCCCCAGTCCAGGACGGCGAGCCTCACGGGTAGCTCTGCGGCGGCACGGCGCCTGGCTGCACGGGTCCGCTGTCGAAGGCGAGCACGCGCGCGTTCCATCCCACGTTCAGCGTCTCCACGCGCCGGCCGGGAAAACGGCTTTCCAGGTACCACTTCATCTCGTGCTCAGCGCGGATGGGGTTGTAGCGCAGCATGGTCTGCCAGCGCGGGTCCGTCACCATCCGCCGCAGCCGCTGGGTGAAGGGGCGGCGGCGCACGCGGCCCGTGTACTCGCGCGCCTTGCCGGCCAGCAGCCGCGGCGTCTCGCGCCAGCGCACGGGGGCCGTCACCATGTCCACCACCAGCAGCCGCCCGCCGGGGCGCAGCACGCGGCGGATCTCGTTCATGATGGGGTCCCAGTCCAGGTAGCGGAACGAGAGCAGCGACGTCACCACGTCGAACGAGGCATCGGGGAACGGCAGCACGGGCCCGTCGATGGGCACGAACGCCAGCTCCGGCCGGCCCGCCGCGCGCATCCGGGCGCGCTCGATCATCCCCCTGGACGCATCCACCCCCACGCCGTGCTCCACGCGCCCGCCCAGCTGCATCAGCAGCGCGCCGTTTCCGCATCCGATGTCCAGCACGCGCAGGGGCCCGGGAGGGAGCATCGCATTCAGCCAGCGCCACTCGTCCTCGCGCACGGTGATGTCCTCGAACACCTCGTCGTACAGCGGGGCCACGGAGTCGTAGGTGGGATCGCCCTCCGGCGGCAGCGGATCGAAACGCTTCATGGCCTCCGCCGCGCCCGTGGCGTACTTGCCCAGCGAGCCCAGCAGCCCGTGCGACTTGCGGCCGGGGCAGCCCAGCACGTACAGCGGCGGATCGCGCCGCAGCGCCAGCCGCTCCCAGCGAAAGCGGTCCGGTTGCAGCGACACGGTCGTGTACCAGTGGTAGCCGTACGCCGGCACGCCGAACGTCCGCGCGAAGAAGGGGGCGAACCAGCGCGCCGTGCGGCAGGCGTGGAACCAGGCGGCGCCGCCGGGCGCGAAGGGGATGCGCAGCGTGCGCCACTCGTGCGGGCTGAACTGCTCGGGGATGGCGCGGGTGCGGAACATGGGGCCGTACATCCCGCTGTGCCCCACGAAGTGCAGCTCATCGATGGCGTCGCCGGCATCCTCCGCCGCGCGGAACTGCTCCACGACATCCGCCTTGCTCTCCACCGCCTGCGCCCGGACCACGTCGTCGGGGTGCGCGCGGCGCTTTTCCGCGGCCAGGGTCTGCGCGGCGCGCGCGAACTTGTCGCCGCCTTCGCGATACAGCGTGGTGTAGAGGATGAGGATCATCGTGTGGTGATCGTGCGGAGGGAACGGCGGGGAGGATGGGATGCGGTTCGTCCGCATGGAGCCAAATCTAACGCGCGCCGCGCCTGCGTCCAATCATCGGTTCGTCGCTCTCGCCCTCGATGTCATCCTGAGAGAGAGCGCCTGCCCAGCACCTGGACGGGCATCAGCAAGGCTGGCTTTTACTGATCGCGATCAGGTAGATGCTGTACCTGGGCGAAAATCCGCCCCGTGAACCACCATCCTGCTTTTGGAAAAACGCGGATGCCGTCCCCTCGCCGGCAGCGAGTTGGCTACCAAGAAAGGCGTGCGTCCCTCGGTACCCGTCCGGTCCGCGATCAGCCGTCGCGGCGCATCGTTCCGCACGTACGGCGCTGGGGAGGCCGCAAAACTGGATGGTGGCGATCGTGACGACCGGTTGCGCATCGGACGGCGAACGGCAGGATGCATCAGGCCCTTGGTAGATCGGTTGCTGCCGGCGAGGGGACGGCCATCCGCGTTTTTCGGGAGAGGCACAATCGCGGCGGCGGAGGCGGATGCCTGACCTGGCACATCAGCCACCTGATCGCGATCCGTAAGAGCCTGCCCCCGCCGGAGACTGGGATGAAGGTGGATGGCCGCGCGGTTCGGCGGCCTGGATGAAGGCCTGGCGTTCGGATGGGCGTTGATGCTGATCACTCACGGGGAGCCCAGCATCCCGCCCTCATCGATGAGATTGGCCGCCGTCGAGCCCAGGACGTGGCAAGCGGGCACCCTGACATCGCGATCATGCATCACCTCCGCGCTGGCGCCGATCCTGCTTTCGGGCGGCGGCATGGATACCCTGCACCATCCCCTGGACCGGACCCCGCCCGCCGTGGAGGGCGCCGCCGAGCGCATCCTGCACGCGTACGAGGGCTACCTGGCCGCGTTCCTGGCCATCACCCGCCGCGCGGAAGGCCGCTTTCTGCGCCGCGAGTGGCGCGACGGCCAGCAGGACGGCCGGACGGCGACGTGGCGCGCACCTTCTACAACTCCGTCGTGCGGCGGGTGCTGGGGACGCGCGGCGTGGACCGCGGCACGGACTTCACCGCCGAGCCCGGCACGCCGCTGCGTGGCGACGGCGCGCCACTCTTTCGGCACGTGGAAGCGCAGGGGGTGACGCCGGCGCTGTTCGAGGCGCTGTTCCGCGACACGAGCTTCGCCGACCGGTTCGCGGACCTCCCCGGCGACGCGGCGGCGAGCGCGGCGGCCGCGCGGGAGATGCTGGGCGCGCGCGCGGACGAGGTGCGCGCGGCGGAGTGGCTGCCGTTCTTCTTCTACCGCAACAAGGGCGCGTACGTCGTCGCGCGCCTGCGTACGTCGGCGGCCGAGACGATCCCGCTGCTCGTCCCCCTGTCGCACCCGGCGGAGGGCGTGCGTCCGGACGCCGTGCTCACCGACCGCGACGACGTGTCGCGCGTGTTCAGCTTCGCGCGCTCGTACTTTCACGCCGACACGGTGCGGCCGCGGGAGACGGTGGCGTTCCTGCGCTCGCTGATGCCCCTGAAGCCCGTGCACGAGCTGTACACCTCCATCGGCCACCATCGGCACGGCAAGACGGAGCTGTACCGCGAGCTCACGGCGCAGCTGGCGCATCCCGCGGCGCGGCTGGAGCCGGCGGAGGGCATTCCGGGGCTGGTGATGATCGTCTTTACCCTCCCGGCCTTCAACGTGGTGTTCAAGATCATCCGCGACCGCTTCGGCGCGCCCAAGGACACGTCGCGCGAGCAGGTGATGCAGAAGTACCGGCTGGTATTCGCCCGCGACCGCGTGGGCCGGCTGGCGGACGCGCAGGAGTTCGAGCACCTGCGCTTTCCCCGCGACCGCTTCGATCCCGGGCTGCTGCAGGAGCTGCTGCGCGCCGCGGCGGAGAGCGTGTGGATCGACGGGGACCACGTCGTCATCCGGCACCTGTACACGGAGCGCCGCATCCGCCCGCTGGACCTGTACCTGCGCGAGGCCCCGCCGGAGGCCGCCGAGGCCGCCGTGATCGAGTACGGCAACGCCATCGAGGACCTGGCGTGCGCCAACATCTTTCCGGGCGACCTGCTGTCCAAGAATTTCGGCGTGTCGCGGCACGGGCGCGTGATCTTTTACGATTACGACGAGCTGGCGCTGGTGACGGAGATGAACTTCCGCGCGCTCCCCTCGGCGAGCAGCCACGAGGAGGAGATGAGTGCCGACCCGTTCTTCTCGGTGGATGAGCAGGACGTGTTTCCCGAGCAGTGGCTCCCCTTCCTGGTGCCCCCCGGCCGCCTGCGCGCGGTCTTCCTGGATGCGCACGCCGACCTGCTGACACCGGCGTTCTGGCGGGGGATGCAGCGCAGCCAGCAACGCGGCGAGCTGCGCGACTTCTACCCCTACCCCGCCCACCGCCGCCTGCGCCGCGAGGCGGATGCGGACGGCGCCGAACCGGACGCGCAGCCCGCGAGCCCGAACGCCCGCGAGGACCCGGACGACATGGGGCAGGCCGAGTAGCGACGGATCCGAACGAGGGCGGCGGGAAGTCCGGCGGGCAGAGCGAATGAATTCGCCGCAACGACCACACGAAGTCCGCCTGCGCGGACTGTCCGTCACGGGCAAGTGCCGCGCCGGCACGAAACCCTGATGAGGGCGCGGCTTTCTCCCTTCCCCCATGCAGTTTATGGGGGAAGGGCCGGGGATGGGCGGCGCTCCACCGGGGCAGGTTCTCCGCTCATCCCGCAGTTGCCTGCTATTCCCTATTCCCTATTCCCTGCCATTCCTACCTCCCCGCCCTGCCGAACCGCTCCAGTATCCACGCCGACACCCGCTGCAGGACCACGGGCGACATCGTCTCCTCGATCTCGTTGTACTCCGAGGGCGCGCCGGTGCGGGCGGTCTGGAAGAGGTGGTTCAGGCCGGGCAGCTTCTCCGTCGTGACGTCGCGGTTGCCGCCGGCGCGAAGCGACGCCTGGATGCCGGCCAGGTTCTCGTCCGCGGGCACCTGCAGGTCCAGCGCGCCGTTCAGCGCCAGCACGGGCACGCGCGTGGCCCGCAGCGCCGGCGCCGGGTCGTAGCGCAGAAACCAGCGGAACCAGGGGGAGACCAGCGTGCTGATGGCCACCGTCATCGTCGCATCGGACCCCGCGGGCAACGCGCGCTCCTCCGGCGTGAGCGTGGCCAGGAACCGCTGGCCAATCTCGGTGAGCCGCGCGTGCAGGGCCGTGCTGTCCGCCGTCTGCACGATGGCGCCGAACATCTCGCGCTGCAGGGCCATGCTCCGCTCGATCTCGCGCTCCGATTCGCCGCCCGCGCGGCTGATGAGCGCGGCCTGCTGCACCAGCAGCTCTGCGGACGGGGTGCCGGGGCCAGCCAGCAGCACCAGGAACGCCACCTGCGGATCGCGCGCGGCGACAAGCGGCCCGATGACCCCGCCCTCGCTGTGCCCCACGATGCCCACGCGGTCGTCCGCGACCTCCGGTCGCGCGCGCAGCCAGCGCACCGCCGCCGCCGCGTCCTGCGCAAAGTCCTCCGACGTGGAGGCCGCGAAGCTGCCCGTGGAGCCCGCGGTGCCGCGGTCGTCCATCCGCAGCACGGCGATCCCCTGCCGCGTCAGGTGGTCCGCCAGCACCAGGAACGGCTTGTGGCCCAGCAGCGACTCGTCGCGGTCCTGCGGGCCGGAGCCGGAGACCAGCAGCACGGCGGGATGCGGCCCGGTGCCCCGGGGGAGCGTGAGCGTGCCGGCCAGCCGCACGCCGGGCACGGACTCCACCGCAACCTCTTCGCCGCGATACGGAAACGGCGCCCGCGGGTTCTGCGGCCGGCGCACCACCATCGCCTCGTCGGCCCCGCGGACCAGCGTCAGCGGCAGCGAGGCGGGGCCCTGCGTCCACACGCCGCGCAGCGTGTCACGCCCCACGAGCACGGCGCGAAAGGCGGCGCTGATGGGCGGGGCGGCGAAGATGGCGGAGTCGCCGCGCACCTCCACGGTCACGGGGAAGGTGGAGTTCCCCTGGTCCACGCTGCGAAAGCGGGCGTGCAGCGCGCCGCCGCTGTCCTGCACGGCCAGGACGAGCCGAAGCCGCAGCCCCTGCACCTCCAGCGCGCCGCCCCAGCCGCCCACCAGCGGGCTCGGCTGCTGCGCGCGGGCGGGGTGCGCGGCCAGCAGCACGGCGGCCGCCAGGACGAATCGGATGAGCTTCATGGGATTTCTCGCATCAGTCGGGTTGAACGGGCCGGCGCACGGTTTTCGCCGCCCGGATGTCCATACGGATCGGCCGCCGCGATGTGTCACTCTGCTGGACGGACCGGCGGCGGATGGGGTGATGCTTATCATCCGCCCTCATCCACCCTCACCCGCCGGCCAGGCCGCGGACGATCTTCGCCGTCGTGACGACCTGGCCCGTGTGGCGGGACGTGTGCTCGCCGGCGTGGTACAGCAGCCCGCGCACGCTGGAGGGCAGCCGCGCCCGGCCCACGAAGCGCGGCTCGTCGAGCGAATCCTCCGGCGTGGCGCGCAGCTGGTCCAGCGCGCGCTCGGTCGTCGCGCGGACGTGCGCCAGCAGCGCGTCCGCCCCGTCGCCGGGCTCCTGCTCGGTGCGCAGCGCGGCGATCTGCGCGTCCGTGAGCGCATCGCCGCGGGCGTAGGTGGTCAGCCGGTCCAGGCTGCCGGCCAGGTGCCGCAGGTGAAAGCCCGCCGACGCCGCGCCGCCCGGCCGCGCCCACAACTCGTCCACGGACAGGCTGGCCGCGACGCCCTCCAGGTCTTCGAGCCCCTGGAGCAACGCGTGCGCCACCGGCTGCAGCGCCGGCGCGATCCCCTCCACCGTGATCCCCCGCATCCAGAACTCCGGCTGGCCCATCGCTCCTCCCCTCATCCGTGGACGTCCCGATCCCGTGCCGCGCACGTCGTCCGCGCGCGGGCATCCCGTTCATTCTACG
>DASQZE010000296.1:0-12174 GCA_035638875.1 Longimicrobium sp. | reverse complement strand
TTCACCGGCACGGTGGCGCGCGTGGACCCCGTGGCCGACGCGGGCACGCGGCAGGTGGGCGTTACGCTGCGGCTGCAGAACACGGGCGAGCTCATTGCCGGGATGTTCGCCAGCGGCCGCGTGGTCACGGGCGGCGGCCTGCAGGCGCTGGTGGTGCCCGCGGCCGCCGTGCGCGGGCAGGGCGCCGACCAGCACGTGATGGCGGTGGTGGGCGACTCCGTGGTCCGCCGCGCCGTCACGGTGGGTGGGCGCGACGACGCGCGGGGCGTGATCTCGGTGGAGAGCGGCCTGTCGGCGGGCGAGCGGGTGATCGTGTCCCCGGGCGTGGTGCCCGCGGGGGCGAAGGTGCGGGTGCAGGCGGCGGGCGCGGTCGCGCCGGCCGCCGCGCCGGGAAAGGGTGACTGAGATGGCGGACATCGAGGTTCGCGGCCCGGACCAGGGGTCCGACGCGGAGCAGAAGAAGGCGCCGGGCGGCGGCATCAGCGGCGTGGCCGTTCGCCGCCCCGTCTTTACGGCCATGATGATGTTCGGGCTCATCGTGCTGGGCATCTTCGGCTTTCGCCGGCTGCCCATCGACGAGTTCCCGGACGTGGACATCCCCGTGGTGGCGGTGCAGACCGTCTACCCCGGCGCATCCCCGGAAACCATCGAGCGCGAGGTCACGCGGCGGCTGGAGGAGGCCTTCAACACGGTGGAGGGGGTGGACCGCATCACCTCCAACTCGCTGGAAGGCGTGTCGTCCGTCGTCGTGGAGTTCGAGCTGGAGCGCGACGGCGACCTGGCCTCGCAGGACATCCGCGCCCGCATCGACGGCGTGCGGCGCGACCTGCCCACGGACATCGAAGCGCCCGTGGTGCAGAAGTTCGACCCCTCGGCGCAGCCCATCCTGTCGCTGGCGCTGTCGTCCAGCACGCTGAGCGTGCCGGAGCTCACCACGCTGGCGGACGAGACCATCCGCCGCAGCTTCGAGGCGGTGAGCGGCGTGGGCCAGGTGCAGATCGCCGGCGGGCTGGAGCGCGAGATCCGCGTGAACCTGCTGCCGGAGCGCATGCAGGCCGTGGGCGTTTCCGCGCAGGACGTCATGGGCGCCCTGCAGCGGCAGAACCTGGAGGTGCCCGCCGGCCGCGTGGAGCGGGGGACGGGCGAGCAGCTGGTCCGCGTGACGGGGCGCATTACCGACCCCGCACAGTTCAACGACGTGATCGTGGCCACGCGCGGCGGGATGACGGTGCGCCTGGCCGACGTGGCGCGGGTGGAGGACGCCACGGAGGAGGAGCGCTCCATCGCCCTGGTGGACGACCGCCGCGCCGTGTCGCTGGACGTGCTCAAGGTGTCCGGCGCCAACACGGTGGAGGTGGCGGACGGGGTCAAGGAGGCCATCGCGGAGCTGCAGACCAAGCTTCCCGCCGGCGCGCAGCTCACCATGGTGCGCGACAACTCCATCACCATCCGCCAGTCCGTGGACGACGTGATCCACGAGCTGGTGCTGGGCGCCATCCTCACGGTGATCGTGGTGATGCTCTTCCTGAACGACTGGAAGGCCACCGCCATCACCTCGCTGGCCCTGCCCGTGTCGGTGATCTCGGCGTTCATGCTGATGGACGCGCTGGGCTTTACCCTCAACGTGCTCACGCTGATGGGGCTTTCGCTTTCCATCGGCATCCTGGTGGACGACGCCATCGTCGTCATCGAGAACATCGTGCGCCACCGCGAAAAGGGCGAAGGCTACTTCACGGCGGCGCGGCGGGGCACGTCGGAGATCTTCCTGGCGGTGATGGCGACCACGCTCTCCATCGTGGCGGTGTTCGTCCCCGTGGCGTTCATGGGCGGCATCATCGGCCGGTTCTTCTACCAGTTCGGCATGACGGTGGCGTTCGCGGTGCTCGTGTCGCTGTTCGTCTCCTTTACCCTGACGCCCATGCTGGCGGCGTGGTGGGGCGTGGACCCGCACGATCCGTCGCACGCGGGCGGCAACTTCTTTACCCGCGGCATCGCCGGCTTCAACCGCTGGTTCGACCGCAGCGCGGACCGCTACCGGGGCATCATCGGCTGGGCGCTGCGGCACCGGGTGATGACCATGCTCATCGCGGCGGTGGCGTTCTTCGGCAGCTTCATGCTCTTTCCGTTCATCGGCGGCGGGTTCATGCCGGAGCAGGACCAGAGCGCGTTCAACGTGAGCTTCGAGACGCCGGAGGGCTCGTCGCTGTCGTACTCCGCGCAGAAGGCGTCGGAGATCGGCGCGGCGCTGCGGTCCATGGAAGGCGTGGACTTCACCTACACCACGGTGGGCGCGGGCGTCACGGGAACGGTGACGGCCGGCAACATCTACGTGGACCTGGTGCCGGGCGCCGAGCGCGACCAGTCGCAGCAGGAGCTGATGGTGGTGGCCCGCGAAAAGCTGTCGTCGCTCTTCGGCGCCACCATCGCGGTGGTGGAGGCGGGCGGCTTGGGCGGGCCCACGCAGCCCCTGCAGGTGAACCTGCGCGGGCCCGACGTGACGCAGCTGTCGCAGCTGTCCACGCAGGTGGCGGAGCGCATGCGGCAGATCCCCGGCGTGGTGGACGTGCAGACCTCGCTGGGCGCGCCGCGGCCGGAGTTCCGCATCGACGTGAACCGCGACCTGGCCAACGAGCTGGGGCTGGACGTGGGGCAGGTGTCCGGCGCCGTCCGTCCCCTGCTGGCGGGGCAGACGGCGACCACGTGGGAGGACCCCACGGGCGAGGAGCGCGACGTGGTGGTGCAGCTGGCCCCCGAGCGGCGGACCTCGCTGGAGAGCATCACCAGCCTGCCCATCGCGACGTCGGTGGAGGGTGCCGGGTCGGGCACCGTGCCGCTGGGGCAGGTGGCGCAGGTGTCCGAGGGCGTGGCCCCCGCGCAGATCGACCGGCAGGACCTGGAGCGGGTGGGCACCGTGGGCGCCGGCGTGGGCCCGGAGAGCAGCATCTCCGAGGCGTCGGCCGCCATTACCGCGGTGCTGGCCGAGGTCAAGCTGCCGCCGGGGTACACGGTTTCGCTGGGCGGCGAGACGGAGCAGCTGCAGGAGACCATGGGCTTCGTGCTCGAGAGCATCCTGCTGGCCGTGATCCTGATCTTCTTGATCCTGGCGAGCCAGTTCGAGAGCTTTACCCAGCCGTTCGCCATCATGCTGTCGCTGCCGCTTTCGCTCATCGGCGTGCTGCTGGCGCTGCTGCTGACGGACGACACGTTCAACATGATGAGCATGATCGGGGTGATCATGCTGATGGGGCTGGTGACGAAGAACGCGATCCTGCTGGTGGACAACGCGAACGAGCGACGAGAAGCCGGCGACGACCGGCGCACGGCGCTCATCGAGGCCGGGCGCGTGCGCCTGCGCCCCATCGTGATGACCACCCTGGCCATGATCTTCGGCATGCTGCCCATCGCCATCGGCATGGGCGAGGGCGGCGGGTTCCGCGCCCCCATGGCCCGCGCCGTGATCGGCGGCCTGATCACCTCCACGCTGCTCACGCTGGTGGTGGTGCCCGTGGCCTACACCTACTTCGACGACTTTGGCGGATGGGTTGCGCGCGGCTTCAAGCGCAAGCCGCGCGAGGCCAGGGAGGCGAAGGTGGCCACGCCCAAGCCCGGCCTCGGCGGCCTGGGCCAGCCCGAGCCGACGTTCGGCGACTGATCGGACCACTGGATGGATGTGAAGCGCCCCGCCGGGAGAGATCCCGGCGGGGCGCTTTGCGTTTGCTGCAAGGCGGGACGGGCAGGGAGCGAATGAATTCGCGGCTTCGCGGCTACAACTTCACACTGTCGGCCTCTGCCGACACCACGAGCGCGGACGGAGCCGGTACCCACCGGCTGATTTCCTGAGAGTGTGTTTTAAGAATCTCTCCCCGCGCTTGATTTCCTGAGGGAGGCGCCGCCGAAACCCTTCTCCCGGTTAGATCCATGGCGCCGACCGAAGGATCCGGCCCGCATCACCGAGGGCTGGCAACGCGGCGGGAGGCCCGCCCCCCGGTTGTGCGGAGTAGATCCTTCGGTCGCGCGCAAAGACCTGTGCACGTTGAGGTTACCCGCGTGCGCTCCCTCAGGAAATCAAACCGGGTGTTCGAAGCCCGGGAGGAATCTTAAACACACTCTGAGGGAGGTGCCGCCGGCACCCGCCCGCGTCCTCGTTTCTTGTCTCTGCGCCCTCTGTGTGCAACGCCGGCTACGGACGCCGCACGAGTTCGAAGCCGACGCTGTCCTGGGTGTTCGGCGTCAGGACCACCGCTTCCGTGCCCGTTTCTCCCGGGGCCAGCTGATACGTGCTGGGGTAGGCGGCCAGCCGCACGGTGTAGCGGCCGGGCGCCAGCTGCAGGCTGCCGTATCCCCAGGCCGTCGTCGAATCCACCGCGACCACGTGGCTGCCGCGCGAAACGGTGTAGACCGCGGGGCCTACCCCGATGACCGCGGCCGTGTCCTGCGCCTGCGCGCCTACCTGCACCACCAGCAGCGACGTCTTTTGCCCGCCGCCCGGGTTGCCGGTGGTGTCACCGGGGACGGTGTCGGGCGGGACGATCGTCGTGTCGCCCGGGACCGTGTCGGGCGGAACGGTGGTCGTGTCGCCCGGGACCGTGTCCGGCGGGAGGGTGTCGCCGGGGATGCTGTCGCCCGCGGTGAGCACGATCCCGGGCCCGTCAGGATCCACGGCGGACGGTCCGTCGCAGGCCCAGAGTCCGCCGCCCATCAGGAAAAAGGCGGCGGTCGTCAGCGCGCGCCGGGCTCGCGTACGTGGTGTAGCTCGCATGGTGTGCCTCATGTGGATGCGGGTTGTTTGATACGCGGGCTGTCTGCTTCAGCCTCACACCTCAATCAACCCCCGCATCCCCGCGGCGCGTCACATCCAGTCTGGCGAGGCGGCAAGGACAGACCTCGACACCAACGAGGTCCGTGATGGGTGGCGTGCATCGCGCCCCGGCGAATGAATTCGCGGCACCGGAAACGTGATGTCGGCCTTCGCCGACGGGTCCGGTGCGGACGAGTCCCGCGGCGAGGGGCGCGATTCCGGCGGGCCCTGACGGAGATCCGCCCGGGCAGCGTGGGATGCGATCCGGCCGAGAACGGGCAGTCCGCGCAGGCGGACTTGTGTGGTCGTTGCGGGCGAATTCATTCGCTCTGCCGGCCTGCGACGGGTATCTGTCGTCCAGACCGTCAATAGTCCAACAGCTGTTGGACTATTGACACTGCGGACGCCGTATCAGGGAATCGGTCGAAGCAGTCGAAGCCTCGTTCGGCGAGCGCAGCGAGCCGAGACGGGGCTTATCGCTTTCCCAGCGGCGGATTCATCCGCTCAGAACGGGTGCTTGCCGATGGGTATGGACTCCTCCGCCGCACCTCCCATCCGCCGATCGCTCTCTACCCCAACCGCGGCCGCACCCGGCTGGTGGCCTGGGCCTGGAGCGGGTCGTCGGGCCAGTAGTGCTTGGGATAGCGGCCCTTCAGGTCCTTCTTGACCTCGAAGTACCCGCTGCGCCAGAAGCTCGCGAGGTCGCGGGTCACCTGCACGGGCCGGTGCGCGGGCGACAGCAGGTGGATGACGAGCGGCACGCGCCCGCCCCCCACGCGCGGCGTTGCCGTCATCCCGAACAGTTCCTGCAGCCGCGCGGCCAGCACCGGCGCGTCGGGGTCCGCGTAGTCGATGGGGATGCGCGAGCCGCTGGGCACCTCCAGGTGCGTGGGCACCAGGTCGTCCAGCGCCGTCCGCCGCTCCCACCCCAGCAGGTTCAGCAGGATGTCCGACAGGTCCAGCCGCTGCACCTCGTCCCAGCGCGACAGGCCGTAGACGTACGGCCCAAGCCACTCCGCCAGTCCGTCCCGCAGCGCCCCGTCCGACACGTCCGGCCACGCGGGATCGTGCCGGTGCATCAGCCCCATCCGCTCGCGCAGCTGTGTCGCGCCCTTGCTCCACGGCAGCGCATCGATCCCCGCGGCGGCGATCGCGTCCAGCAGCGCGGCGGATACGCGGTCCGGATCGGCATCCACCAGGGGCGCCTCGTGCAGGGTCAGCGCGCCCAGCCGCTTGCGACGGCGCGCGCGGACCGCCTGTGCCTCCGCGTCCCAGGCGACCGTCTCCTCCGTCTCGATCTGCTCCGCGAAGTGGCGTTCGATCTCCTCCAGCTCCACGGGCGCGGCCAGGTACACGCGGCTCTCGCGCCCCGTCCCGTCCAGCTCCGCCGCCACCAGATACGACGACGCGGAGAGCGGATCGCCCTCCATCAGCGCCGCGCCGCGCCCGTTGCGCAGGAGATACCGCCCCGGCCGCCCCGCGCGCCGCTGACCGATGCGATCCGGATACGCCAGCGCCAGCAGCAGCCCCGCGGCGGAGGGATCGCCGTCCTCGCCGCGGATGCCAAGCCGGCGCCGCCACTCGCGCCCCTCCGCCATCACCCGCCGCAGCGCGCCCACGTCCGCCGACCCGCGCACGCGGCGGTTGGATGCGAGATCGCGCAGCGCCTCAAGCCGCAGCCGCAGGTCCGCGTCCGGCGGTCCGTCGCCGCGGCGAAAGACGTCGCGTTCGCTCAGCAGGGCGGCCAGGTCGCACGCCAATGCGCCGATCCGCATCTCCTTTGCCCGCAGGATCATGTGCGCCAGCCGCGGATGCAGCGGCAGGGCAGACATCCGCCGCCCGTGCGGGGTCGCGGCGCCCGCGCGGTCCAGGGCGCCCAGCTCCGCGAGCAGCTCACGGGCCTGCGCGAACGCGGCGGCGGGCGGCGGATCCAGCCACTCCAGCTCCGCGGGATCGGCCACGCCCCACGCGGCCAGCTCCAGCGCGAGCGGCGCCAGGTCCGCGTCCAGGATCTCCGGCGTGCCGTGGGGGACCAGGCCGGCCTGCGCGTGCTCCGGCCACATCCGCCAGCAGACCCCCGGCGCCACCCGCCCCGCGCGCCCCGCCCGCTGTACGGCGGATGCGCGCGAAACCGTCACCGTCTCCAGCCGCGTCATCCCCGTGCGCGGGGAAAAGCGCGGCACGCGCATGAGCCCCGAATCCACCACCACGCGTACGCCTTCGATGGTCAGGCTCGTCTCCGCGATGGAGGTCGACAGCACGACCTTGCGGCGGCCGGGCGGGCTGGGGGCGATGGCCTCGTCCTGCGCGGGCTGCGGAAGGTTGCCGTACAGCGGCATCACGCGCACGTGCGACGGCAGATCCGCATCCCGCAGCATCTCCTCCACGCGCCCGATCTCCCCCGCGCCGGGGAGAAAGACGAGCACGTCGCCCTCCGACGCGTCTACCGCCTGCCGCACCGTGCGCGCCACGGCCGGTTCCACGCGCCCCTCCGGCCGGCTGGGCAGATAGCGGACGTCCACGGGAAAGCTGCGTCCCTCGCTCGTGACGACGGGCGCGCCCCCCAGCAGCGCGGCGACGGGGGCGCCGTCCAGGGTGGCGCTCATCACCAGCACGCGCAGGTCCTCCCGGATCACCCCGCGCGACTGCAGCGTGAGCGCCAGGCCCAGGTCCGCGTGCAGGCTGCGCTCGTGGAACTCGTCGAAGATTACGAGCCCCACCCCATCCAGCGCCGGGTCGGATTGCAGCATGCGCGTAAGCACGCCTTCCGTGACGACCTCGATGCGCGTCGAGGGCCCCACCCGCGTCTCCATCTTCACGCGATATCCCACCGTGCCGCCCAGGTCCTGCCCCAGCAGCCGCGCCATGTGCCCCGCCGCCGCGCGCGCCGCCAGCCGCCGCGGCTCCAGCATGACGATGCGCCGCCCCGCGAGCCACGGCTCGTGGAGCAGGGCCAGCGGAACGCGCGTGGTCTTGCCCGCGCCCGGCGGCGCCTGCAGCACGGCCGCGCCCGCGTCCGCGAGCGCCGCTCGCAGCTCCGGCAGCGCGGATTCGATGGGGAGGGTGGATGGCATGCGGGGAAAGATAGGGAACTGCGGGTTACAGGGGACAGGTTACAGGGGACAGCCAGCAAAGGCGGGGTGATGGTGCACGGGCGAGGTTCCCGGTGCGGAGGCGCGGATCGCGACGGAGCGGCTGAAGCCGCCGCAACGACGGCGGAAAGCCCCGCAAACAGAGCGGGGCTTCAACTGCGTTAACAACGCTCCGGTGCACTCACCCGGCGTGCGGCACGAGCCGTCGGCGAAGGCCGACATCACGTTTCCGGTGCCGCGATTTCAATCGCCGGGCCGGCCGGGGCCTGGCTCCGGTGCACATCCCATGCATCCGTACGACCCCATCGGATCCCCGCTCCGGTGCACTCACTTCGCAGGGGGCACGAGCCGTCGGCGAAGGCCGACATCACGTTTTCGATGCCGCGATTTCAATCGCCGGGGCCGGGGCTCGGTTTCCGTGCACGATCCCATCCATCTCGGATAGGCCCTTCCGCCCCCTGCTAAAACGGCATCCCGAGCCCGAAGTTCGTGCTCGTGCGCTCGCCACGGGCGACGGTAAAGAACACGGACTGCCCCGCGGCGGCGAAGAACACGCCGCCGCCCACGGCGGAGTTCCATCCCCCGTCCGACTCGCCGTCGACCCACACGCGCCCCGCGTCCGCCAGGCCGATCACCCCCAGCGTGCCGCGCAGCCCCAGGTTGGCGCGCAGCACCGGCACGCGCAGCTCGGCCCCGCCGAACGCCATGGCGTCGCCCGCGAAGCGCTGGCCCGTGTGGCCGCGCAGGGTGCCGCCACCGCCCAGGAACGCGGACTCGAAGAACGGAAAATCGCCCCACACCTTTCGCCCGCCGGCCCGCAGCGCCAGCACGGGCCCCGCGCCCACGGACAGGTACGTGGCGCCCATCACGTGCGCGTCGCCGAACGCGCCCTCGTCCTCCAGCACGCCGGGGTAGCCGGAGCCGCCCGCCTCCAGGAGCCAGCCGCGCCGGGGAAAGTTCGGGGCGTCGCGGCCGTCCAGCTCCGCCTCGGCGCGCATCCCCAGCTGCGTGTACGGCCCCACGCCGATGGGCTGCTCCACGTCCAGCGGGCTCCCCGGCTCCACCTCCGGCTCCGTCCACTGGAACACGGGGCCCACGGCGAGCCGTCCCTCGCGGCCCAGAGGCCAGTTGACGGTGGGCTCCACGCGCACCTGCCGCAGCCACGTGTCGTACAGCTCGCTGTCTTCCGTCCGCGTGGTCTCGTTGCCGAAGCCAAAGAAGCGGATGTTCTCGATCTCGGACGCGTATCCTTCCGCCGCGTACCAGTGGCGCGCGTTTTCGGGATGCATCTCCACGTCGCCTTCCACCGTGAAGCGCGTCTCCAGCGGCGCCCAGCCGACGGCGGCCTCGGCCTTCCACGCGAACGGGTCGCGGCGAAAGCTGTACTTGGTCATGGACGGGCCCACGAACAACACCGGCCCCGCGCCGCGCCGCCAGTCCGCCCCCGGAGAGAACCTGGACGAGCTCCAGCCCCAGTCGCGGTAGGTGCGGCGGCCGGTGATGCTGCTCGTGTCCACCGGCTGCTCCCACTCGCGCGTGCTGATCTTGGTCCCCCGCCCGGGTACCAGGCGATTGTCGCCGCGGTGGTCGTAGAAGGCGATCCCCGTGCTGGCGGTGGCATCCTCCATCGTGTCGTCGCCGCCGCCGCCGATCACGCGCACGCTCACCCCGTGGCCCGGGCCGCGCACCTGCACGTTGTCGTCGCCGCCCTGCAGGTACAGCCGCACGTCGTCCGTTTCGCGCTGTGGAAAGCGGCGGCGGTACGTGGTGAAGCGCCGGCCGTTCTCCCCCGCGGCCGTGAGCGAGATGTCCACGGAGCCGTCGGCGTTGCGGTCGATGACGACGGTCTCGTCCGCGTCCGTGGCGTGCACGTCCACGTTGAGCGCCATCCGCCGGTACCATTCCGTGGCGATCTCGTCCAGCCCATCGCGGCGCGCGCGGAGGATCTGCGCGAAGTCCGTGCGCCACCCCGGCTGGTACTCCGGGGGCAGCATGGCCACGGCGTCCTCGATGGCCGTGTCCGTCAGCCGCCGCTGCACGTCCGCCGTGACGGAATCCCACGCCGTGCGGGGCAGGTCGGACAGCAGCCGGCGGTCCAGGGGCTCCGCCTGCACGGTGAGCCCCGTGAGGCTGGGATACTCCTCGTCAAAGCGCACCATGCGGATGAACACGCGCCGCACGGCCGACATCACCCATCCGCCGTGGCGTACGAACGCGTTGTCCCGGTCGCGGGGGATGGGGCGCCAGATGCGCATTCCGTCGCGGTCGTAGCCCGCCCAGCGCCACTGGTCCTCGTGGCGGTCCCAGTCGCCCATGAAGATGTCCGTGAGCCGCGCGGCAAGGTAGGCGCGGCTGTCCAGCCGGTTGGTGGGGCTGTCTTCCAGGTCGTCCAGGAAGCCGTCCGTCCCCTTGACCACGTCCGCGCCGGCGAAGGCGGGGCCGTCCACGGGGCGGGGCATCGGCGCGCCGCAGCTCACGCTGAGCGGGTCCACGGGCTCGTCCGCCGGCTGGCCCGTCGTGTCCGCGGGATCGTCGCCCTCTTCCTCTCCCTCTTCTTCCTGCGGATCGTTCTCGTCCGCGCGCTCCTCGATGTAGCCCAGCACGCCCGCGAACCGCTGCCGGCACGAGGCGAGCGACGCACGGTCCGCCATCACCACCATCCGGGGCCGCGCATGCAGCACGCCGGCGGCCTCCATCAGGGGATGCGAGAGCGACGGCCCGGCGGGGTGCGAGGCGCTCACCTGGTCCTGCACCACCCACTCCACGAACGTGCCCTCGAACTCCGGGCCCAGCCCCTTGCTCACGTCCTTGTCGATGGAGCGGAACACGTAGCGCCGGCCGTCCGCGCCGCGCATGTGCAGCGTGTTGCTGGCGAAGTCGCCGCCCGCGCGCAGGGGCGTGAGGCCGCCTGCGAAGGTGTCGGGGTTCAGCACGGGCGCGCGGACGGGGCGCGTCCACAGGTCGCGGTAGTTGTCGCCCCAGAGGTTGCGGTGCAGGCTGCCGGCGCGGTACTGCTCGCCGGCGACGGCCGTCACGGAATCCTGCGCGCGCGCGGGCGCGGCCCAGGTCCCGGCGGCAGCGGCGGCCAGCAGGACAAGCAGCAGACGATGGAATCGTGTCATCGGCAGGAAAGGTAGTCCGGCCGTCCGCAACCCTCCGAAAACTTTTCGGGCGCGCAACGGCCGTGATTCGTCCAAAGATGCACAGGCGAATGCACGTCTGGTGCCGCCGCGTCCGGTTTCGGCCAAGGCGATGCGCCTGAACACCTTGTGGCTGCTGGCCCCCGGGGTGCTGCCGGAGTGACAGTGAACATCTGCGGCAGTGAGGGATTCGCTGCCCCGGCAATGGGGCAGGTCGGCGGCAATCCGCGCGGGTTTTTGGGAAGATTGGGAGAGGGGAGAACTGCGGTTTCGGGCAGAGGAGGCGGGCACTCCGCATGGCGGAGAGCCCCCTCCCCCCGGCCCCCTCCCCCGCTTCGCGGGCAGGAGGGGGAGAACTTCACCTCCGAAGGGAGTGTGTGCCGGCGTGGCACCCACCCGTGACGGACAGTCCGCGCAGGCGGACTTCGTGTGGTCGTTGCGGCGAATTCATTCGCTCTGTCACTCCCCCGCCAATGCAACTCGATGCAGCGAAACGCGTTGCGAGAATGAGACGATTCCGGCAGTCCCGCCCGTGTCCCGGCGGGCGATCCGGCTAATCAGCGACTAATGCAACGCGGTAAACTTTTTCGCGATGGATTACGTCTATAGAGGCGTAAGTCGGGCAGTTGACGTCCATCGCATCGCTAGAGAGAGGCACCCAATGACGAAGATCCCCCTGCGCACCGTGCGCTTTGCGTTCATGCTGTTCCTGCTGGCCCTGACCGCGTTCGCCGTGGTGGAGTCCGCCGTGGGCGGGCCCGCGCCCACCGTGGCCGAGGGGCTGAGCACCTGCGGCACCGCCGACGCGCCGTGCGCGCTGGAGACGGTCGCCGTCACCATCCCCGCGGCCGAGTCCGCGCCGCTGCAGGTCGCCGCCGGCGAGGGCCTGTCCGCGTGCGGCACGGAAGCCGAGCCCTGCCGCCTGGATGCCGTCGAGGTCAACGCCCCGGCGGCCGCCCGCCTCGCGTCCGTGGAGCACGCCCTGGGGATGACGCTGCGCGTCCGGAGCTGACGCCGGCCTCGTCCACCGGCCTCTCCCCATGCGATGAGCCCCGGCGCCACTGCGGCGCCGGGGCTCTCGTGCGTCCGGGACCATCGCCGGCGCCAGCAGGTAATGTCCACCATCCTCCTCGACCGGGTCCCG
>DASQZE010000295.1:0-2649 GCA_035638875.1 Longimicrobium sp. | reverse complement strand
GCTGGATCTCGCTGGTCCCCTCCCCGATCTCGCAGATCTTGGCGTCGCGCATCATGCGCTCCACCGGGTATTCCTTGGTGTAGCCGTAGCCGCCGTGGATCTGAACGGCCTTGGTGGTGGCCCGCATGGCCACCTCCGAGGCGAACAGCTTGGCCATCGACGCCTCTTTGCTGTACGGCCGGCCGTTTTCCTTGAGCCATGCCGCGTGGTACACCAGGTGCTTGGCGGCCTCGATCTCGGTCGCCATGTCCGACAGCATGAACTGGATTCCCTGGAACTCGGCGATGGGCTTTCCGAACTGGCGCCGCTCGCTCGCGTACTTCAGCGACTGCTCCAGGGCGCCCTCGGCGATCCCCAGCGACAGCGCGCCGATGCCGATGCGGCCGGCGTCCAGCGTCTTCATGAAGTTGATGAAGCCCTTGCCCACCTCGCCCAGCACCTGCGAATCCGGGACGAACGCGTTCTCGAACACAAGCTCGCGGGTGTCCGACGCGCGCCATCCCATCTTGTCCTCCTTCTTGCCGGCCCGCACGCCTTCCGTGAACGGAAGGTCGTCGCTGTGGCCAATGCCCATCCCGCGGATCTTCTCCAGGTCCGTGGACGGCTTGGCCACGATGAAGGAGGTGATGCCCTTTGTACCCGCCTCGCGGTCCGTGACGGCCGTGGCCACGAACACCTCGCCCACGCCGGCGTGGGTGATGAAGATCTTGCTGCCGTTCAGGATCCACCCGCCGTCCGTCCGTACGGCCGTGGTCTGCGTGCCGCCCGCGTCACTGCCCGCGCCCGGCTCCGTGAGCCCGAAGCCGCCCAGCACGGTGCCGCTGGCCAGCAGGGGCACGAAGCGCTCCTGTTGCTCATGCGTGCCGAAGTTCACGATGGGCGAGGTGCCCAGGGTGGTGTGCGCCGAGACCGTGATGGCGTGGCTGGCATCGACCTTGGCCAGCTCGTGGATCACGATCATGTAGGCGATGCCGTCCATCCCCGCCCCGCCCAGCTCCTCGGACCAGGGAATGCCGAAGAGGCCCAGCTCCGCCATCTTCTTGACATTTTCCCAGGGAAACTCCGACGCCTGGTCCAGCGCTCCCGCCACGGGCGCGATCTCGTTCTGGGCGAAATCGCGAACCATGTCGCGGATCATCAGGTGGTTCTCGTCGAAGTACCGTTCCATGGGGTCGGGCTTTGTCGTGCGCTCGTGTTCGTTTTCGGTCACCGCGCGCGAATGCGCCGGGAATGCCTGAAATCCGGGCCAACATAGCGGCCCCTGGCCGGGCGGGAAAGTAGACCACGGCGTCCGCTTCCCACAACTGCTGCACGAAGCCACGAAAAAGCCTTCTCACACAGGGGAACAGGGGGAACAGGGGAACGAACCGACGTCCCCTGTTCCCCCTGGTTCCTCGGTGTGACCCCATTCTGTTGCCGTTCCGCCGTTCTCCGCTGGTCTCCGCGTCTGACAGGCCGTAGACGTCAGCCCTGGCGCAGGATTTCGAGGAACGCCTCGCCGTACTTCTCAATCTTGGCGGGGCCGATGCCGGGCACCTTGCGCATGTCCGCCAGGCTGGTGGGATGCCGCCTGGCCAGCTCCACGAGCGTCTTGTCCGCGAACACGCAGTACGCCGGCAGCTCCGCCTCCTTCGCGAGCGTGCTCCGAAGCTCGCGCAGCCGGCCGTAGCGGGCGCGCTCCTCCACGGTGGGGGGTGCGGCGCCCGTGGGGTCCGCGGGCAGGTCGCCTCGGTCGCGCTGGCGCTGCGTGCGGCGCTCCGTCCGCTCCCGGGGCGCCTTGGGCTCGCGCTCGCGGCCCCGGTTGGCATCCAGCGCCTCGCGGATGGCCGTCAGCAGGGCGCCCCCCCAGCGCTCGGCGAACGCGCGGTCCACGCCGGGCACCGCCAGCAGCGCCTCGGGGGTGCGCGGGTGCGCCTGGGCCAGCGCCTCCATCACCGTGTCGTCGTACACCATCCCCTGCGGGATCTCCGCCCTGTCGGCCAACGTGCGGCGCAGCCCCAGCAGCGCGTGCCGCACCCGCTCCACGCGCCCCGCCGTGCGCGCCAGCACCTCGCTGTCCGACTCCGCCGTGGCCAGCGGCTCGCCGCCCAGGCAGTTGTCGCAGGCGCCGCAGGTGCGCATGGCCGCCGGGTCGCCGAAGTAGCGCAGCACGAAGCCCCGGCGGCAGCTGTCCGTGTACGCGTACGCCTGCATCTGCCGCAGCTTGCCCTCTTCCCGCCGCTTACGCTCGTCCAGGGCGCGCCAGTCGATGTCCAGGCGGTTCAGGGGCGTTTCCCGGTCCAGCACCCAGATCCCCTCGCCCACCAGCGCCCGCCACTCCACGAACCCCTCGTCGCCCAGGGCGCGCAGCAGGGGGGCCGCGTTGCCCCGCTCGCCGCCGGCCGCGCGGTCCAGCGTCCGCCAGTCCAGCTCCACACCGCGGTACAGCGCCTCGCCCCCGGCGCCCTTCCACAGGCCGCGCAGGAAGTGCAGCTCCGCCGGGCGCTCCGCCAGCTCGCGCGAGATGCGGTCAGGGCGCGCCAGCAGCCGCACGCGCACGGGCTGCGGACCGTTTCCGTACGTCTGCCGCACCAGGCCGAACTGCTCCAGCACCCGCACGGCCGAGCCCGCCTGCCGGTCGTCCTTCACGTCGTCCACGATCCGCGCCAG
>DASQZE010000294.1:0-10057 GCA_035638875.1 Longimicrobium sp. | reverse complement strand
CCCTGGCCGCCGCCGAGGTGAGCGAGGAGCTGTCCGGCGACCCGCTCACCTCGGCGGCGGCCAGGGCCAGCCGCTCCGTGTGCTCGATCTTCTGCGCCATCCGCTCGAACGTCTCGAACGCGGACGTGTCGCTCAGGCCGGCCATGGTCTCGTGGATGCGCTTTTGCGCCTGCGCCCGCTTCTGCTTGGCCACGAGCAGGTTCTTCTTGCGCTGCGCCTCCTCGATCTTGACCTGCAGCTGGCGCAGGGCGTCCTTCACCTTTTCGGTGTCGGAAGCCTGGCGCGTCCAGGTCTCGTGCATGCTCTGGGCGCGCTGCGCGTACTCCTGCTGGCGAAGCAGCGCCTGCCGGGCCAGGTCGTCGCGGCCCTGCTGCAGGGCCAGCATGGCGCGGCGCTCCCACTCCTGCGCCTGCTTGGCCTCGCTCTCCACCTGCGCCTTGAGCTTGCGCTCCTCGGCGATGGCCAGGGCCACTTCCTGCTTGGCCTTGGTCTGCTGCTCGCGCATGTCGATGATGACCTGCTCGAGCATCTTCTCCGGGTTTTCGGCCCGGGCGATCAGGTCGTTCAGGTTCGACCGGATGAGCAGCGACAGCTTCGAAAAGATTCCCATCGTCTTGGCCGTTCTGGTTCCTCGGCGGAGAACAGCCGGGCCGGGGGCCCGGGCGTTCCGTCGGACAGGTGTGGGTTCGGATCGCGAAAGACCGGCCGCCTTCAGCAGTCGCGGAACGGCGTGAGCGTATCGAGCTGCGTGGCCATGGCCATCTGGAACGAATCGACCGTGGCCTGGAACTCGTTGAAGTCCAGGTTTTCCAGCTGCAGCGAGTCGGTGAGGATCACGTCGTCCTCCTCCAGGCCGTACGCCGCGTGCACCAGCTCGCTGGCGTTGGCCACCAGCAGCCGTTTGTACAGCGCCTTGCACTTGTCCCCGTCGCGGGGCACGTCCAGCACCTTGAGCCGGAACACCAGCAGGGGCGGCGCGTGGCTGATGACGAGCGGCGTGCCGCCCTGCTCCTCGTCGGGGTAGGCCAGCCACATTCCGTCCGACACTTCCTCAAAGTCCAGCTCCATCCGGTTGAGGAAGTTCACCACGTCCTCGCGCGTCACCATCAGGGCATCTCCGGGTTGGATTGCAGGGGCGCCTCGGGCGCCGGCAGCTCGGCCGCGCGGGCCGGCGTGCCGTCCGAAAGCAGGCGAACCATGAAGGACTGCTCCTCGGCCAGGCGCCGCACTTCGGCGTGAAGGCCGTCCATCTCTTCGCGCAGGCGCTTGATCTGTGCGTCGCGCGAGGCCAGCTCGTATCCATCGCCGCCGCCGCCCTGCCAGGCGGTGATGACCCACCGCGCCACCAGGCCGGCGACCAGGATGTAGATCAGGAATGACATTGGTCGTTGCTCCCGGGGCAAAGTACGATGCGCCCCGGACAAAGTTTCATCCCGGAGGCGGCGTGACAAGCCTTTCGGGTTTTTGTGCGGGGACGGAGAGCCGTAGCGGGGCGTGTTTCCGGCGCGGGATGGAACTGCGGGTTACAGGTTACAGGGGACAGGTTACAGCCTGCAATACCCGCCTCCGTGGCGCGCCTCCCCCGCGGGCGGAGCGCCCCCCTCCCCGACCCTCCCCCGCAAACTGCGCGGGGGAGGGAGAACGGCAACGGCGGCCGGTTCGCCGAGTCCGCGCGGGCCCCTCACCCCCCGGCCCCCTCTCCCGTACTGCCACCGGGGTGCACCCGTCCAGTCCCGCCGAGTACGGGAGAGGGGGAGAACCCAATCCCGGCGCGACCCCGAATCCCCTCGCGGCCCCTGCCCTGCCCCAACCCTCCCCCAGGGGTTATTGGGGGAGGGTGGGCGAGTAATGCGAGCCCGGGTGGGGGCGCCCGGAACTCCGCCCCGCGCCTGCACCCTGCCCGTGCCCCGACCCGCAGTTGCAGGCTGTCCCCTGTACCCTGTACCCTGTCCCCTGTAACCCGCAGTTCCGCCGTTACCGGCTCGCCCCCGACGGCCGCGTCGTGGGCCGGATCTGCACCAGGCGCTTGGCCGACGGGGTCGCGGCCAGGCCGCCCATGGCCGTCTCGCGGTAGGCGCTGGGCATCCGCCGCCCCACCTCGCCCATCACGTCGATCACCTCGTCCGCGGAGACGGGAAAGTCCAGCCCCGCCAGCGCCATCTCCGACGCGGCGATGGCCTGCATGGCCGCGGAGGCGTTGCGGTAGATGCACGGGATCTCCACCAGCCCGCCGATGGGGTCGCAGATCAATCCCAGCATTCCCTGCAGGCACAGGGCGATGGCCGTGGAAATCTGCTCGTGCGACCCGCCGTGCAGCCAGGTGACGGCGGCGGCGCCCATCGCGGCGGCCGTGCCCGTTTCCGCCTGGCAGCCGCCCTCCGCGCCGGCCAGCGACGCGCGCTGCGCCACCACGCCGCCCACGCCGCCCGCCACGAGCATGGCATCAACCAGCCGCTCCTCGCCCATCCCGCCCTCCGCGAACTCGTCCACGGAGATGAGGATCGCGGGCAGCACCCCCGCCGCGCCGGCCGTGGGCGCCGCGACGATGAGCCCCATGGCCGCGTTCACCTCCAGCGTGGAGATGGCGCGCGCCAGCGTGGCCGTTACGCGGTTGCCCAGGATGCGGGGCCCGCCGTCCCACAGCTTCTTGGCCCGACCGCCCGTCATTCCGCTGGCCGAGCGCACCTTGCCCTCCAGCCCCTCGTCGATCGCCCGCCGCATGATCTGCAGCGTCTGGGCGATGCGCGCGCGGATCTGCTCCGGGGGCACGCCCGTCTCGGAGGATTCGCGGTCGAGCACCACCTGCGGCAGCGAACGCCCGGACTCCTCGGCGTCGCGGATCAGGCTTTCGATGGATTTATGCATGGGACCGCAGGGAATAGGGAATAGGGAATAGGGAATAGCCTGCAAGACCGGTGCACGGAGGTGGGGCGGCGCTCTCCAGCGGTCTTTGTGCCTGAAAAACCGAGGCCGAGAACGAGTCCTTACCCCCGATGGGCCTGCTATTCCCTATTACCTTTTCCCTATTCCCTACCTTCTCACGAGATCTTCGGAACGGACCGCGCCCACCGCAGCCACGGAAACGAGCGGATCGCGCCCAGGGCCGCGTCGTTCACGGGCTCGTCGGCTTCGATGGTCATGAGCGCGTCCTGGTGCCGGCCCGTGCGGTCCACGCGCATGGTGGCCAGGTTCACGTGGTGGCCCGCCATGATGGTGGCCACGCAGGCGATGGTGCCAGGCTCGTCGTGCGCCAGCAGCACCAGCGTGGGATAGGCGCCCGTGAGCGCGACGGGAAACCCGTCGATCTCCGACACCTCCACCCGCCCGCCGCCCAGCGACGCACCGCGCACCACCAGCTGCTCGTCGCCGACCTCCACGTGGAAGATGGCGGTGTTGGGATGCGCGTCCTCGCCCAGCTCGACATCCTCGAACTCCCACTCCAGGCCGGCGGCGCGGGCCTCGTCGTACGCCTCGCGCAAGCGCAGGTCGTCCGGCGCCAGGCCGATGAGGCCGCCCACGATGGCGCGGTGCGTTCCGTGCCCCTCGCCGGTGGCGGCGAACGAGCCGTGGAGCTGGATGCGGACGCGCCGCGGCGTGACCCCCGCGATGGCGCGCGCGATGAGCCCCAGCCGGCAGGCGCCGGCCGTGTGCGATGATGATGGTCCGACCATGGTGGGACCCAGGATGTCGAAGAGGGATACCATGCGGGGAAGATAGCGTGGTGTGTACGGCGGGGGCCAGACGGGAACGGCGGGAACGGCGGGTTACAGGTTGCGGTAAACAATCAGCGTCGTTGGGATCCGCCTGGTGGAGCGCACAACCGTCCTGAGCGGATGAATCCGCCGCTGGGAGAGCCATAAGCCCCGTCTCGGCCCGCTGCGCTCGCCGAACGGGGCTTCAACTGCTTGAACCACGAGCTTGGCCGGTGGCGTGGCACTCGCCCCTCACGGACAGTCCGCCCAGGCGGACTTCGTGTAGTTGTTGCGGCGAAGTTCATTCGCTCGGCGGGAGGGACTGCGCGCCCGCCGTCACCCCGCACCGCCACCCCGTGCCGTCAACGGCTCTCCGGAACATCATCAGAGAATGGTGTAAACTACATAGAATGGTGTAACCCACTTCCCGGAGGCCGGCGATGGCGCTGAACATCAAGAACGAAGAGGTAGAGCGACTCGCCATCGAGGTGTGCAGGCTCACGGGCGAATCCAAGACCGAAGCCATCCGCAAGGCGCTGGTGGAACGACGCGAACGCCTCGCGATCGGGGGACGCGGCGACCGCACGGACGAGCTCATGCGCTGGCTTCGCGAAGAGGTCTGGCCCCAGATCCCGGCGGACCAGCGCGGGCGAAGGCTGACGCCGGACGAAGAAGCGGACATCCTGGGATACGGGCCGGACGGCGTATGATCGTCGATTCATCCGCGGTCGTCGCCATCCTGCTTCAGGAGCCGGGGCACGAGGAACTGGTCGCGAAGCTCGCCACGGCACCCAGTGCCGCCATTGGCGCGCCGACGCTGACGGAGTGCGGAATGGTGCTCACGGCCCGGCTGGGAACCCGGGGACGCGTGCTCCTGGACGCCTTTCTGGCGCGATTCGGGCTGGTGGAGGTGCCGTTTGGAGAACGCCACTGGCGGATCGCGCTGGACGCATTCGAAACGTTCGGCAAGGGCAGGCATCCCGCCTCGCTGAATTTTGGCGACTGCATGAGCTACTCGGTGGCCCGACTCGCCAATCGGCCGCTGCTCTGCATCGGGAACGACTTTCCGCGGACGGACCTCCCACTCGCATAGAAGTCCATCCGCCGTGTCGGCGGATGGACTTCTTCGTTCCAGCCAACGCTTCGCTACTCCGCGTCACGCCCGAAGCGGACGCCGGCGAGCTTCCAGCCGAGGCCGTCGCGGCGCAGGATGAGCGCATACTGCTCGCCGCCGTTCTCCTTGTCCAGGTAGCGCACGGCAAAGCGGTTCAGGCCCTCGTAGCGCCGGTCGCGCTCCACGCGGTCGTTCTGCCGCTCCGCATCGTCGCCGTCATCGGCGCCGTCACCCTCTTCCGTGGGATCGTTGCCGCGGGTCAGGGCGGCGATCCCCGCGGGGGTCACGGCGGCATCCACCACGCGGCTCGTCAGCATTCCCGCCAGCGCACCACCCATCGCGGCGAGCGGGTTGTCCCCGTCGGCGGAGATCTCGCGCGCCACGGCCGTCTTGAGGTTCTCCTTGAAGCTGGTGCGCAGCGCGGGAAAATCCACCAGCTCGTTCAGCGCTTCCACGTCGCCGCGGTCGGCGGCGCGGGTGAGATTGCGGTAGGCCATGTACGGCGAGAAGTACATCCACGCGGCAAACACGCACAGCGCCAGCGAAAACAGGGGCACGAGGGGGCTTCTCCTGCGCATCGGTGCAACTCCGGTAAGGGGAACGGATTCGGCGGGTGGATACGGCGGATGCGACGGCGGAGATTCACGCCGGCCCGGGACTCCAAGGCGCCAGCGTACGGGACGACGTACCCGCGGCGGGGTGCGCGAGTGCCGGGATGGGGGTCGACGCCGGGAATGGGTGCCAGAAGGCGCGGTGCCGCTTCCACTCCATCGCACGCCACCAGGACAGCACGAGCAGCAGCCCGCCCACCGCGGCGAGCGACGCATCCAGGACGCGCACCATCGCCATCGCGGCTACGGCTTCATCCACGACGGGGTGCCCGGCCCGGCATCGGCCAGGGTGTCGCGCGACGTTTCCGCCAGCGCGCCGTCCCGCCGCTCGCGGACGATGCGGACGTAGCCCTCGCCGTCCGGCTGCACGTCCTGCTCCTCCTGCCGCACCTCCGCCAGGGCGCCGTCCATCCACCGCCACCGCGACGCCATCCACAGCCGGCCGGCATGCCCGCCGCGGATGTAGGCCGTCAGCTCGCGGGCCGCGCTGTCGGGCTGCAGCGTCTCGTACACGCCTGCGTGCGAGAACTCGCCCGTCCCCGGTTCCAGCCGCCAGTACTCCGAGCGCGACCCGGCCATGGACAGCTCCGTGACGAATCCCACGTCCGCGTGTCCATCGAAGTCCAGGTCGATGCGGGCGATGCGCTCCACCCCCGCCCCCGGCGGCACGTGGTTCTCCGACACCAGCAGCGCCTGCACCACGCGGCCGCCGCGGGTGACGGTGATGCTGTCCGCCGTCCCCGGCCGCGTCTCGTGCAGTCGGAACGCGAATGCCGTGTCCGCCAATCCGGCCGGGGCGGATGCCGTGTCCCCGCGCGCCGCGGCGGAATCCGCTCCGTCCGCGGCCGAATCCGCCGTTCGCGCGCCCCCGCCGCCGGACCCGCACGCGGCCAGCGCGCACACCGCGGCCGCCATCCACATCGTCCGCATCACGTCCCCGTGTCTCCCGTTTCCGTGGCCGGCAGCGAATCCGCGAAGGTGCGGAGCGCCGCCCAGTACCGCTCGCCCGCCACCCAGGCCAGGTCGTTGTGCGTGGCGCCGGGCACCCACAGCCGCTGCCTGGGCCCGCGCGCAAGGTCGTACAGCCGCTGGCCGTGCCAGAAGCCGATCACCTCGTCGTCCGTCCCGTGGATCACCAGCACCGGCATGCGGATGCGCGGCAGCTTGCTCGCCGTGCGAAAGCGGTCGAACGGAAGGATGGGATACGGCCGCACGACGCGAAAAGCGGATGTGAAGGTGCTCTCCAGCACGAGCCCCGCGGCGGGGCGCCGGCTGGCAAGGTCCGCCGCCACGGCGCCGCCCAGCGACCGTCCGTGCAGGATGATGCGCTCCGGCGGCACGCCCGCACTGCGCGTCAGGTAGTCGTACGCCGCCTGGATGTCCGCGTACGCCGCGCGTTCGGAGGGCCGGCCCGTGCTGAGCCCGTAGCCGCTGTAGTCGTACGCCAGCACGCTGAACCCGGCGTCGCGCATGGCGTGCAGGTGGTCCAGCCCGTGGACGATGTGCTCGGCGTTGCCGTGGCTGAAGAGGACGGTGTAGCGCGCGTCCGGGTTCCGCAGGTGCATGGCGGCCACCGTTCCGCCGCCGTCGCGCGGGATCAGCAGCACCTGCTCGTCGCGCGGATAGCGGTCGGACGGCGGAAGAAAGATCAGCCGCTCCGCGAAGAGCCAGATCAGCGCCGCGAATCCCGCGTAGCCGATCAGCACGAGCAGCAGTACGCGTACGGCGCCGCGTGCCAGGGCGGGTGTGTCCACGCGATCGGGCTCGGAGGATGACGGCGAGGGCGCGGCGCGGCCCCAATGCGAACGCGCCGCCGGCTGCGGGGAATCTAACGAGTGCGAGGCGCGGACGGCGAGGTGGAATCCGATGGGAACGTCGCGCCGTCGCTCAGCAGCACCAGGGCGGATGCGGCACGTCGCGGAACGACTCGTCCCCCACGGCGGCAACGACCCAGGTACCGCCCTCGCGCCGCCACTGGACGAAGAGCGGCGAGTCGTCGGGTGCGTCGCGCGGGACGAAGCGGTCGCCACGCACGCGCCGCCATCCCGTGCCGCGGTGCATCACCTGGTGCGAAAGGCGGCCGATGGGTTGCCCCTCGAAGTTCAGATGGAAGACCCACTGCAGCGGCCCGCCGATTCGCGCCGCGCGCACCGCGTCCGCCGCCGCGAACCGCCACATGCCCTCGGTGGCGCCGCTTGGGCCGTGCGTGGTGTGGACGTACGTGAACGTGCCGGTGCCGGGAAGGAACGCGAGGACGGCGCTGCGCCCCAGGGCGTGCAGGAACAGGCAGTGGCGGCCTTCCAGGGTGTCGTGCCGTTGCTCCGTACACTGCGGGCGCGGGTCCTCCTGCGCCGCCGCCGGCCGCGTTGCCCCGGCGGCGAGCGCCGCGCCGAGAAGGAGGGCGGCGCGCACGAGCGGGGCGCGGACGGCGGGCGTGGCGGGGCGAAGGGCTGGATCACGGCAGCCCGGGCCCGGAGTCAGAAGCCCTCTTTCTCGCGCTGGGCGACATCCAGGGTCATCTGGATGGGCAGTTCCACCCACGCGTCCATGGGCTGGTCCGCCAGGGTCGCGGGAAGAAAGCGCAGGGACCGCATGGTGCCCAGGATCGCGGTGTTCAGCGTGGGGGAGCTGCTGCTGCGCGCGAACTCGGCGTATGCCACCCCGCCTTCGCGCGTGACCAGCATGCGCACGGACACCCTCACGCGCGGATCGCTTCCGGCCGGCAGCGGGCGCTCGCGGGCGACGATGAGCTCCATCGCCGTGCCCACCAGGCCCGGGCTCTCCAGCCGCGGCTCGCATTCGATCAGGCTGTCCGACCTCCCATCCGCCAGCGTGAGCGAATCCAGCCGAAAGTGCAGTACGCGGGCGCGCTCCGGGAGCGTGGGGAACAGGCCGGTGTGCTGGGCCACGACGCCGCGCACCAGGTCCTCCTGCACGTTGGCGTGATGCGTGTGCACGACCGAGCGCTCCGGGCGGCGGGTGTCGGCCTCCACCACGACCAATCCCTTCGGCTCCTCCACGCCCGCCTGCCGCGCCGCATCACGCACGCCGGTCCACAGCGTGTGGATGACGTGAACGCGCGGGGGCATGCGGGCGCTGTCCGCGGAGCGCTGGCTCGGCGACTCGGGATTATGGATCGCGATGGCCGTGCAGCGGGAGCCGGACTGCGCGGCGGCGGGCGCGGCGGACACGCCGGACAGGACCACGGCGGAGAGGACGATGATTCGGATCAGCAATGACGACTCCCCTGATAAGAGATAGGGGCGGGCCTCGATGCACCCAACCCGATACGGATGAACCACATCCGGTGTTGCAGCCAGTGGACCGAGATGCCGGGAGGCGCGCCGGCGAGTTCATCCCCGCGGAAGAATCCGGGCGCCGCGACGCTGTTCATCGCGGTTTTTTCGGAAGAGGCATGCACGCCGCACCGTGCGACCAAAGCCGGGGCACGCGGCGGGGCGATGGGCCCGGGCTGGCTCCCGGCGCGGCGGACGCCGGGAGGTACGGCCGTCCCTGGCCCAGGGTGCGCCCGTGGCCCGCGGAAAGCCGCTCAGCCGATCACCGCCGGCCCAGCGGGACGGGCACCGCTACCCATACGTCCACCGGCACGCCCTGGACGGTGGCGGGCTGAAAGCGCAGCCTCCGCGTCACCCGCACCAGGGCTTGGTCCAGCGCGGGCCGGCCGCTGCGCTGGACGTATGCGTACGCCACTCTGCCATCGCGCGCCACCAGCATCTTCAGGTCGGCCGTGCCCGACATGTCGCTGGCCTCCTCCTGCACAGCCTGGCGCAGTTCCTGGGCGAACCAGTTCAGGTTCGTCATCTGGGGCCTGCACTCCACCACGACGGAGTCCGCCGCGGGAAACGGCACCGGCTCCAGCCAGAAGTGCAGCGTGCTGCCATCCGGAGGGAGCGAGGCGAGCAGGGGCGCCCGCCGCGCCAGGGCGTCACGCACGAAGCTTTCGCGGACGTTGGACTCGTGCAGGTGGATCTCCGCCCGTCCCGCGGCGTGGTCCGGCATCACGATCACCACCATTCCGGCGGGCTGCTGGATGCCGGCCTGCCGCGCGGCCGCCTCGATGTCCGCTTCCACGGAGTCCAGCACCGCCCGCCGCATCCCCCGCCCCTCGTTCGTCGCGCCGGGTGTGACGCCGGTCCCCGCAGGGTTCGCCGTGGTCCTGCACCGGGGGCCGCCCTGCTGCGCATCGGCCGGGGCGGCGGACAGGAGCACGGCGGCGAAGGCGATGATTCGGATGAGCATGATGTCTCCCGGGATCGAGGTGGACTGCCTCCGGCGGACGGTAAGCGGATACGGCTGAAGCGGATGCGGAGTGCAAACCGGCGCACGCGACGAAGCGGGGGAGAGAGGGGCACGCTTCGTCGCCGGAGGGCAAAGCAGCCGCTCGGCGCCGTCCCCCGGCGGGACGACGCGACGACGCGACGACGAGTCCATCCGGCGGACAAATCCATGCAGCCGCGACGCTGTTCATCGCGGATCTTTGAGAGCGTGTTTAAGAATCTCTCCCCGCGCTTGATTTCCTGAGGGAGGCGCCGCCGAAACCCTTCTCCCGGTTAGATCCATGGCGCCGACCGAAGGATCTGGCCCGCATCACCGAGGGCTGGCAACGCGGCGGGAGGCCC
>DASQZE010000293.1:0-19542 GCA_035638875.1 Longimicrobium sp. | reverse complement strand
GGCCAGCCCGCTGTACCAGGCCCAGTAGTCATCCACCCCGCGCACGACGATCTGTTCCGCCGCGGGGAGCTCCGACCGCCGCCGGCCGAGGTTCGCGTCCACGATCCCCTGCAGGTCGTCGACGTTGTACAGGAACACGTTCGGCTGGTTGCCCACGGCCGATTCCACGTCGCGCGGAATGGCGATGTCGATGATGCACAGCGGCTTGCGGGGCCCGTGCGGCAGCGCCGAGCGCATCCGCTCCACGGTCAGCACGGGATGCGGCGCCGCCGTGGAGCAGATGACGATGTCCACGTCCGGCAGCGCGCCGGCGAAGTCCTCCCAGTGGATGGCCTCGCCCCCCAGCCGCTCCGCCAATTCCCGCGCGCGCTCGTACGTGCGGTTGGCCACGATGGCCGTCCGCACCCCTTCGCCCCGCAGGCACTCCATCGTCACCTCGCTCATCTCCCCCGCGCCCAGCACCAGCGCCCGGCGCCCCTTGAGCGAGCCGAAGATCTTCTTGGACAGGTCCACGGCCGCGGAAGAGACGGACGCGGCGCCGATCCCCAGCCCCGTCTCGCTGCGCACCCTGCCGCCGACGGAAAAGGCGGTCTGGAACAGGCGGTGCAGCGCCTGGCCCACCACGGGGCCGTCCTCGCCGGACACCTCGCGGGCGGCGGCGTACGCCTCCTTGACCTGCCCCTGGATCTGCGGCTCGCCCAGGATCATGGAGTCCAGCCCCGAGGCTACGCGGAACAGGTGCTCGGCCGCCTGCCGGTCGCGGTGCTCGTAGAAATAGCGCGCGCCCTCGTTCCCCGCCGCGCCGATGCGGGCGGAAAGAAGGGCGCGCGCGTGCTCCACCCCGTCCGAGCCGTCCGGGAGGGAAAGGTACACTTCCGTCCGGTTGCAGGTGGAAAGCATCACCGCCTCCGAACCGTCAGCCGACAGCTCCATGAGCGCGCCCGGGACCTCGGTCCGCCCAAAGGCGAACCGCTCCCGGAGCTCGATGGGCGCCGTGCGGTGGCTTGCTCCTACGACTGCGAGAGGCATCGCGTGATGGCCTGCTCCACGTCCTCGTCCCGGCCCGCGACCGCCAGGTCCAGGAACTCGGGGGTGATCAGCTCGAACCAGAAGGCGCGCCGCCGGCTCTCGTCGTCGGCCCAGCGCGCCTGCACGTCCGCGCGAACGTCCGCCAGCCGGCGCGCCGCCCGCCCCAGCCCGGGGGTCACGATGCCCGCCTCCAGCCGCTCGCGAAGGCGCCGCGCCAGCAGCGGCGACGCGCCCCCGGTGGAAAATGCCACGACCACGTCGTCGCGCCGCAGGTGCGAGGGAACGTGAAAGTCCGATTCCCCGCCCTCGTCCGCGCGCGACACCAGCGCCCCGCCCGCGTGCCCGTCGTCCGCGACCCACTCGTTCACGTCCGCGCGGTCCGTCGCCGCGAACACCAGGCGGAACTGGGCCGCGTCGCCCGTGCGGTACGCCCGCGCGTGCCAGACGAGCCCGCCGCCCTCGATCATCCCCCGCAGCTCGTCCGTCACCTCGGGAGATACGACCTCCGGGCGGCCGCCGGCGTCCAGCAGCCCCGCCACCTTGCGCGTGGCCACGGCCCCGCCGCCCACGACCAGGATGCGCATCCGCGCCAGGTCCAGCATCACGGGATACGCGGCGCCGCTCACAGGAACCCCGCCCCCTGCTGCTCCGACGCGCGCAGCACCACGTACGCCGCGACCACGACGGCAAAGCCCACGACGGAGACCAGCGCGCCGCGCCGGGCCCCCGGCGAGCCGCGCCCCGCGCGGGCGGCCAGGGCCGCGACGAACACCAGCCAGGTGATTACCCCCCACACGACTTTCGGGTTTCCCGCGCCCATGCTGGGCCCGAACCGCTCCGACCACGCCCACCCCAACAGCAGCGCCACCGTAAGGAACGGCAGCCCCGCCAGCAGCGCCCGCTGCCCGATGCGGTCCAGCGTGTCCAGGGGGGGAAAGAAGCGGAACACGGCGCCAAAGCGCTTGCCCTTGAGCTGCCGGAACTGCAGCAGGTACATCAAGCCCGCCGCGAAGGCCACCGTGAGCCCCGCGTAGCCGATCATCGCCAGCACGACGTGCAGCACGAACCAGGGGCCGCGGAACACCAGCTCCTGCGCCAGCGGGGTTGGATGCACCCCCGCCACCTCCGCCACGGCCGCCAGCGCCGCCGCCACGGGAACGAGGACCAGCCCCAGCGGCCCCGTGCGTCCCAGCGTGGCCAGCATCAGCGAGCCGAACGCCACCAGCAGCGCCAGCACGGAAAGCGACGGGCCCAGCCCCACCAGCGGCCACTCGCCGTAGTCCGCGCGGAACGCCGCCAGCGACCCCGCGTGCGCCGCCACGGCCAGCGCCAGGCAGGCGGTGGCCGCCGTAGGCAGCCGCCGCGCGCTGCGGGCCAGCGACACGCCCAGCAGCGCGGCGGCCAGCGCGTACAGCGCCAGGGCGGCCAGGTGGAGGATCGCGTTCAGCGCCATGGTTCCACAAGCAGCAACGCCCTTCCGGGGGGAAGGGCGCCGACAGCACCACCCGGCCGGCCTGCCGCGGCGCGGGTCGTCACGGCATGCGCGCCACGCGGCGCACGGGCTGCCCCACCGCGATGCGCGGCTGGTCCAGCTCCGTCACCCGCACCGACGCCGTGCCCTCCGTCACGCGCACCACCTGCATGCGCGCCACCGGCAGCTCCGGGCGCGTGCCCCAGTCGCGGCGGGTGGGCGGCTCGTACGCCTCGAACTCGTCGCCCACGGCCACGCCGGCGCTGCGGCCGATGTCCAGGAACAGGATGCTCTCCGTGCGCTGCAGGGGCCGCGCCTCCTGGAACGCCAGGATCTTGCCCTGCAGGTCCGCGTTCACGGCGCCGGCCTGCCCCGCGGCGCGGGTGGGGAACGCCTCGCGCGGGACCACCACGTCGCCCGGCTGCAGCTGGTCGTACATCCCCACGATCACCACGGTGGCCGTCTCGCCGTCCAGCGCCGCCACGGTGCCCACGCCCGTGGGCAGGTACACCCGGCGGCGGCGGTCGATCTGCCGCCCTTCGCGCAGAAAGTGCAGCCGGTCGCCCACCTCCACGGCCCGCGGATCCACCCGCACGTACACGCGGTCGTACAGGTTGAGCTGCGGGGTCATGCGGGTGTCCACCACCGACTGGAACTCGCGCTCCATGAAGCGCCCCACCAGCGGCACCTCGCCCGCGGGGGCCACGAAGCCCGCGCGGTAGAAGTCGCCCTGCAGCACCCCCGGGCGCGCGGCCCGCTCGGCGAAGCGCACGCGCGGGCCCTCGTCCGCCGGGGCTTCCTGCCGCGCGAACTCCTCCGCTCCCTGCCCCGGGAGCACCAGGCGCTCCGAGGGATAGATGCGGGCCGGGTCCTCCACGACGTCCGCGTTCAGCCGGAAGATCTCCGGCCACAGGAACGGGTCGTTGAGGTATGCGCGGGCAATGTCCCACAGCGTCTCGCCCGGCCGCACGACGTGGACGCGCTCCTGCGGGGGCGAGTCCTGGGCGGCCAGGGGCAGGGCCGCCAGCAGCGACACGGCGGCAACGACGGATGCGGTTGTTCTCACGAGACCCCGGAGGCGTAGCATGCGGGCGTGGGATTCACCGTGCGGTGGGCGAGGAAAGGGGCCGCCGGACGTTCCGGCGCGAGCGGCCCGTGCGCAGCTCAGAATAATGCTGCGCCCCCACCCGTCGCAAGCGAATCAGGAGATGCTGGTTGGTTGACCCTCCATCCGCTGCCAGTCCCGTGCCCGGTGCGCCCTTTCACCCATCCCCAGCAATCGCGCCGTTATCCGCACCTGCATCGCAGTCCCTGCCCGCTGATACGGGAGCAGAATGGGAAAACTTTGCCGGATGTGGAACATGCTTCCGCCCGGGGCGCCGTTGCTCGCGCCGTCCGCGCCGGGCTATCTTGCCGCCCCGCCGCCGCAGGCCTGCGCGGAGCGCGGCTCCCATCGGACCCCGTGGATACGCTGATGAACGATTCCAAGAATACCGCCGGCCTGGGCATGGGTACCCTGGCCGTTCACGCCGGGCAGTCGCCGGAGCCCGTGACGGGCGCCATCATGCCCCCCGTGTTCCAGACCAGCACCTACGTGCAGCCCGAGCTGGGCCGCCACCTGGGCTACGAGTACGCCCGCACGCACAACCCCACGCGCGAGGCGTACGAGCGCAACGTGGCCGCGCTGGAGAACGGCGCGCACGGCATCGCGTTCGCCTCGGGGCTGGCGGCCACGGACACCATGGTCAAGCTGCTGAGCACGGGCGACCACGTGGTCTGCGGCGAGGGCGTGTACGGCGGCACCTACCGCCTGTTCAGCCAGGTGATCGCGCGGATGGGCATCGAGTTCAGCTTCGTGGACAGCGGCGCCGAGGCCATCCGCGCCGCCGTCAAGCCCAACACGCGCCTCATCCACATCGAGACGCCGACGAATCCCATGATGCGGCTGACGGACATCGCGGCCGCGGCGCAGGTGGCAAAGGACGCGGGGGCCATGCTCAGCGTGGACAACACCTTCGCGTCCCCGTACAATCAGCGGCCGCTGGACCTGGGTGCCGACATCGTCCTGCACTCGGTGACCAAGTACGTCAACGGGCACAGCGACATGGTGGGCGGGATGATCGTCGTCCGCAGCGACGAGATCCACGAGCGTCTCCGCTTCCTGCAGAACGCGGCGGGCGCCGTCCCCGGCCCGTGGGACTGCTGGCTGGCGCTGCGGGGCACCAAGACGCTGCACCTGCGGATGAAGGCGCACAACGCCAACGGCCAGCAGATCGCGGAGTGGCTGGATGGGCAGTCCAAGGTGGAGCAGGTGTACTACCCCGGCCTTCCCGCCCATCCCCAGCACGAGCTGGCCAAGCGGCAGATGCGGGGCTTCACGGGGATGATCTCCCTGGAGCTGGGCTCGCTGGAAAACGCGGCGCGGTTCGCCAACAGCACGCGCCTGTTCTCGCTGGCGGAGTCGCTGGGCGGGGTGGAAAGCCTGATCGGCCACCCGGCCATGATGACGCACGCGTCCATCCCCCGCGACCGCCGCTACGCCATGGGCCTCACGGACGGCCTCGTCCGCCTGTCCTGCGGCGTGGAGGACGTCGAGGACCTGATCGCCGACCTGGAGCAGGCCCTCGCGAAGGTCTGATTCATGGCAATGGCCGAACTACGCCTTCGCATATTTCTGAGTTGGTCGGGAGCGCGGAGTAGGGCCGTGGCTGCGGCCCTGCGCGACTGGCTTCCTGACATACTGCACTTCGTCGACCCTTGGATGTCCGATACTGACATCAACGCGGGGCAACGTTGGGCTACCGAAGTTGGGAAAACGCTGGAGGAGACAAATTTTGGCATCCTCTGTGTTACTCGGGAAAACCTCGCTGCTCCCTGGCTCCTCTTCGAAGCCGGTGCGCTGTCGAAATCTTTGACCCAAGCAGCGGTAATCCCGCTGCTTCTGGACATCAACTTCAGCGACATCAACAATGGACCGTTAGGGCAGTTCCAGGCCAAGAAACTGTCGAAGGAAGAATGCTACGAGTTTGTGAGCGCCATCAACGTGTTCTTCGATAACGCGATTGATCCCGCTCGCCTCGCCCGCATCTTTGAACGCGCTTGGCCGGCCTTGGAGGATCGGCTCAAAAGCATTCCGGCCGAGCCGAACCTGACCGCGAAGGAGCAACGGCCGACCCATGAGCTTCTGGAAGATCTCTTGGCTGGCATGAGCAGGATAGAAACTCGCTTGAGTGCGAGAGAAGGCGAGCACGTTGCTCCGGCAAAATTACTCCCCGTGATTACAAGCGTGGAGGTTGACTTCCTTCGTCGCCAAATCGAGCAGGAAGTGGCCGCCCGCACCCTGCGCCGCGTTGCCGCGGAGACAGGGATGTCTGCGATGGGCCTCCGGTACTTTATCCATGGGGAGAGGACTCCCTCTGCGAGGATGATCGGCAAGCTACAATTGTGGTATGCTCATCGGCTGTACGAGCAAACACGGACCCTGTACCGGGACTCGGCCAACGAGGCGCTGTCCGAGGAGCCGGGGACCAAGAATGAAGACGGGCCGTCCAATCCAGACGAGGAGACACCTTGAAGATTCTCGTGGTGGGCAACGGCGGGCGCGAGCACGCGCTGCTGTGGAAGCTGCGGCGCGACGCGCCGGACGCGGAGCTGTTCGTCACCCGCGGCAACGGGGGGATGAAGGCGCTCGCCACGTCCATCCCGCTCGCCCCGGGCGAGATGCAGGCCCTGGCCGGCTGGGCGGAGCAGAACGACATCGACCTCACCGTCGTGGGCCCCGAGGCGCCGCTGGCGGAAGGAATCGTGGACCACTTCGCCAGCCACAAGCTCACCGTCTTTGGCCCCACGCGCGCCGCGGCGCAGATCGAGGCATCCAAGGCGTTCGCCAAGGGCGTCATGCAGCGCCACGGCATCCCCACCGCCGAGTTCCTCGTCTTCGAAGAGCTCGCGCCCGCGCAGGCGTACGTGCGCGCGCTGGGAAAGCCGGTCGTCGTCAAGGCATCGGGCCTCGCCGCCGGCAAGGGCGTCGTCGTCTGCGACGACACGGCCCAGGCGCTCGCCGCCCTGGAGGAGATGATGTCCGGCGCCGCGTTCGGCCCCGCCGGCACCAGGGTCGTGGTGGAAGAGCGGATGACGGGCGAGGAGCTTTCCGTCTTCGCCCTCACGGACGGCGAGAACGTCGTGGCCATGCTCCCCGCGCAGGACCACAAGCGCGTGGGCGAAGGCGAGACGGGCCCCAACACGGGCGGGATGGGCGCCTACGCGCCGGTCGCCCTCGCCACGCCGGAGCTGATGGCCCGCGTGCAGGCCGAGATCCTGCACCCCACCGTGGCCGCCATGGCCGCGGAAGGCCATCCGTTCCGCGGCCTGCTCTACGCCGGGCTGATGCTCACCCCCGACGGGCCGAAGGTGGTGGAGTTCAACTGCCGCTTCGGCGATCCGGAGACGCAGGTCGTGCTCCCCCTCCTCCGCTCGTCGCTGCTGGAGCCCATGCTGGCCATCGCCCGCGGCGAGA
This sequence comes from Longimicrobium sp., assembly GCA_035638875.1. Lineage (GTDB taxonomy): Bacteria > Gemmatimonadota > Gemmatimonadetes > Longimicrobiales > Longimicrobiaceae > Longimicrobium. The sequence goes on along the minus strand of DASQZE010000293.1, from coordinate 12,526 downwards.
AGATCGCGGACCTGCGGATGGAGTGGGATCCCGGCGCGGCCGTCACCACCGTGCTCGCGTCCGGCGGCTACCCGGGCGACTACCCGTCCGGCCTGCCCATCCGCATCCCCCCCGACGTGGATGCGGCCGGCGACGTCATGGTCTTCCATGCCGGGACGAAGCGCTCGGAGGACGGCACCCTGGCGACCGCTGGTGGCCGCGTGCTCGCCGTCACCGCCGTCGCGCCGACCGTCGCCGAGGCCGCGGCGCGCAGCCAGGCCGCGGCCGCACGAATCGAGTTCGAGGGACGGCACTTTCGCCGTGACATCGGCTGGCGCGAGGCCGCGCGCACGGCAGGGCCCCATGCCTGAGCTTCCCGAGGTGGAGACCATCGTCCGCGACCTGGCGCGGCTCCTTCCGGGGGCCAGGATCCAGCGCGTGGAGGTCGAGCGCCCGGACCTGATCGAGGACGACACCCCGGACGGCTTCGGGAAGAAGATCAAGGGGAAGCGGATCCGCAGCGTGGTCCGCCGGGCCAAGAACATCGTGATGGACCTGGGCGACGACCGCCTGCTGGTGAACCTGGGGATGACGGGACGCCTGCTCGTGGCCCGCAAGGACGACGAGGAGCCCACGCACCTGGGCGTGCGCATTGTGCTGGACAAGGGGCGCGAGCTGCGCTACCACGACGTGCGCCGCTTCGGCCGCCTGTGGACGCTGACGGACGCCGAGTGGCAGGCGTGGGACGGCAAGCTGGGCATGGAGCCCCTGTCGGACGACTTTACGGCGGAGTGGCTCGTGCAGGCGGCCGCCCGCTCGCGGGTGGCCGTGAAGGTGTGGCTGATGGACCAGGCGCGCGTGGTGGGGGTTGGAAACATTTACGCCAGCGAGGCGCTTTTCCGCGCCCGTGTGGACCCGCGCCGCCCCGCCAACACGCTGGAGCCCGCCGAGCTCGCCCGGGTGCGCGACGGGGTGCGCGAGGTGCTGCAGGACGCCATCGACCACCGCGGCACCACCTTCCTGGACTACCGCGACGCCAGCGGCCAGGAGGGGGCCTTCGCGTCACGTCTCAAGGTGTACGATCAAGAAGGGAAGCGGTGTCCCGGGTGCAAAGGAAACATCGAGCGCATCGTACAGGGTGGCCGATCGACCTTCTTCTGCCCATCGTGCCAGCACTAGAGGAGCGCTGTGGCACCGCTTTGCGCCACCGCGCGTTAAGATTCCTCTGGTCTTAGGCGCCCTGCTACATTATCATTCTGCACAACCGCAGTCATCGCACGTCTCTCCCCCGCCTCACTCCACCAACGCCAGGATCATGCAACCACGAAAGTTTCGCGTCCCTCAGCGCAAGACCCAGCGCCGCTGGCGCGTGCCTCCCGCCCTCAAGCGTGGAGACGAGATCTTCGAAGGGTTGGGGGTACTCGACGAGTTGACGGGCGAGCGCGGGCTGGTGCTGTGGCAGTCCCTGCGCGACGCGCTGCTGTGGGCCGACGCGCAGGAAGACGAGCGTGGCGCGCTCTTCGCCGAGGACGCCGAGCGGGTACGCATGGCCTCCATTCTCGCGGCGCAGCCGTCGCCGGAGCTGGAAGAGCCGCTGGGCGTGATGGCCCGCATGCTGGCCGAGCCCACGCAGATCTCCGAGGAGATGGTGGCGCTGGCCTGCCGCCGCGTGTCGCAGTGGGCGGATGACGAGGGGCTGCTGACGACAGCGCTGGCGTTCGCGCAGGCGGCCGCCACGGTTACGCCAGGCGACCCGAGCGCGGCCTTCGCGGTGGGCAAGCTGGCCCGCCGCCGCGCCCAGCACGCGCGCGCCGAGACCTGGTTTCGCCGCACCATCGCCCTGTCGCGGCAGATCGGCGACTGGTCCACGTACGCGCTGGCCTTCATGGGCCTGGGCAACCTGTATTGGAACCGGGGCAACTTTCCCGCCGCGCGCCGCTTTCTTCTGCGTGCCGTGCGTGCTGCCCAGCGCAACAGCCTGCACGTGATCGAGGGCGGGGCCAAGCAGGACCTGTTCGGGCTCGAAGTGGATGCGGGCCGGGTGGAGGAAGCGCACCGGTACGCCCGCGCGGCCTACGAGGCGTACGGTGCCCACAGCCCCCTCCTGGTGCGGCTCGCGTCGGACGTGGCCTACTGGTGGATCACCCAGGGGTACTTCGGACGGGCCTTGCCGGTGCTGCACTCGCTGCTGCCGCACCTGCCGCAGCCCTCGGACCGGCTGATGGTGTTCGGCAACATCGCGCGCGCGTCGGGCGCCATGGGCGACCGCGAGGCCTTCCGCGGCGCGTGGGACGAGTGCTTCGACCTGCTCCACAACAACGCGGCCGCGGACGAGCGGGCGGCGCAGGGGCTGCTGGACTTGGCGCACGGCGCCGCGAGCCTTTCGCTGTGGGACAAGGCCGAGATGGCGGCGCGCGCGGCCCAGGACGTGGGCTCGCGCCGGAGCGAGGGCAAGATCCGGCTCTCCGCCGACGCGCTGATCGAATCGGTGCGTCACCACCGGTCGGTGGAGACCTACAAGGCCGCGAACCAGCCCGAGGTGCTGGAGGCGGTGGACACGCTGGTCGAGGACTTCTTGCGCTCGTTCCAAACGGTCGGCGCAGGCGGCTGAGCCATCGGCCGCGATCGATGAAACGGAAAAGGGCGTGACCTCGCGGTCACGCCCTTTTCCGTTCTACGTCTGGAGCCTACTTGCCCATCCCCGATCCGATGATCCCGCCCGGATCCTCGCCCGGCGAGGGCGCCGGCGGCGGCGGCGTGGTGTCGGCAGCGACGAGGGCAGGCGGGCCGTCCGGCGCGCGCAGCTGGGGCTCCGTGAGGTCCGAGGAGCACGCACCCAGGGAGAGGGCCACAACCGTCGCGAGAAAGTACTTGTTGTTCTTCATGGCAGGGAATCCTGTGTATGGGGGGGCAACCGGCGGGGGTGTAGGAAGCAAGATAATGCACCCTTTCCCGAAATCCTACGCTTCACCATACACGGTAACGCTCTCTTCGCGACTTTGCAACCCCTCCCCCCATCAAACGGTTCCTGGTTCAGGATCGGTAAAACTGCTACGCAGCACGTGAGTTTACACCGGAAACGATCTTTTGATCGATAAACGTACGTTACATTTCAGGACGATCTAGTTAGTTTATACAAAAGGTACGCCCCGGGGCGCTGAAAGAGCGCGGAGAGTCCGGGAATCTCTCTTTCGCGGCGGGCAGCCGCGCGCTAGTTTCGGGGTGAGTTCGGCTTTTGTTCACCGGCGCGCTGTCCTGCCCTTTGAAGTCCTCCCCCGCGCACCCGCTCCGCGCCACCGTACGCGAGGCTCGTAACATCCCCGGCGTGTACCGCATGCTGGGGGCGGACGGCGAAGTGCTGTACGTGGGCAAGTCAAAGAGCCTGCGCACGCGGCTCATGTCGTACCTGCGGGCCAAGCGGGGCGAAAAGCAGCACCGCATCATCGAGGGCACGCACACGCTGGCGTGGGACTACGAGCCCAGCGAGTTCGCGGCGCTGCTGCGCGAGCTGCAGATGATCAAGCGCTTTCGCCCGCGCATGAACGTGCAGCACAAGCGCGACGGCCGGTACTCGTTCCTCAAGCTCACGTCGGGCAAGGCGCCGCGCCTGTTCGTGGTCACCGCCGTCTCGGACGACGCGGCGGTGTACTACGGACCGTTCCGGGGCGGGCGGCGCGTCCAGGAAGCCGTCCGCGAGCTCAACGACCTGCTGGGGCTGCGCGACTGCCCCCTGGGCACGCCCATCCGCTTTGCCGACCAGCCGGACCTGTTCTCGTTCGAGCACACGCCGCGCTGCCACCGCTTCGAGCTCAAGCTGTGCCTGGGGCCCTGCGCCGGGCGCGTGGCGGAGGCGGAGTACATGAAGCGGATCGAGCTGGCCCGCGCGTTCCTGGACGGCCAGGCGGACGAGCCCCTGCGCTGGCTGAACGAGCGGATGACGGCGGCGGCGGACCGGTGGGAGTTCGAGTACGCGGGGCGGCTGCGCGACCGGCTGCACCGGCTGGAGAACCTGCGCGACGAGTTCGCGCAGCTGCGCGAGGCGCTGGACAGCCTCACCTTCCTGTACCGCGTCCCGGGCGTGGAGGGCGACGACCGCGTGTACCTCGTCCGCCGCGGCACCGTGCGCGCCGTGGTCCCCGCGCCCCGCTCCAGGCCGGAGAAGCACCGCCTGGAGCGCCTGTGCGACGAGCACTTCGGGCAGCCGGAGCACGACGGGACGCTGGTGCAGCGCCACCAGGTGGACGAGATCCTGCTCCTGTCGCGCTGGTTCCGGGCGCGCCCCGCCGAGCTCGCCAACACGGCCCCGCCGGCCCGGCTGGAGGCCGTGCCGCTGAGCGCCTGAGCGCCCCGGCACAGGGGTTGCGCCCGCGGCCCCGAAGCCGTTCGCGAAACCCTGACGCTGCACCCATGCCGGAGCCGTTGATGCGGGCCTGCCTCCGCTTTGCCGTTGTCGTTTCCACCTGCGCCCTTGCCGCCGCGTGCGGCGAGGGCGGCACGCGCGCCTCCGCCGCCCTGGCCGACAGCGCCAGCGCCGACACCACCGGCCCCGTGTACGGGGCCACGGGCGCGGACAACATCCGCGTGGTGCCCGTGGAGATCGAGGTGATCGGCCTTCCCGACGGGTGGGAGGGAATGCGCATCGCCGCCCTCTCCGACTTTCACCTGGGGATGTGGGGCGACAACACGGCCACGGCCCTGGCCGCGGTGCAGCGCGCCATCGCCGAAAAGCCGGACGTGTTCGTGCTGCTGGGCGACTACGTGGCCCGGGGGCAGGACTACGCGGCCCTGGACCGCGTGCTGGCCCCGCTCAAGGGCAAGCCGGTGTACGCCGTCCTGGGCAACGAGGACATGGTGGAGGACCCGGACGAGCCGGACAGCACGCTCATCCGCACGCGGCAGGCGATGCAGCGGGCGGGGGTGGTGCTGCTGGAGAACCGGCGCGCGCCGTTCGTGCGCAACAACGACACGGCGTACATCGGCGGGATCGACCCGTACACGGCGCGCAAGCCGGACTGGCGGCGCGCGGAGATCTACGGCGGCATCCCGGGCGGCCCGCGGACGCCGCTGCTGCTGGCGCACATGCCCGTGGCCGCGGTGACGCTGCCCACGGACAAGTACGCGGCGGTCCTCTCCGGTCACACCTTCTGCGGGCAGGTGGAGGTGCCGGGGACGCCACGCCTCACCTGGCTCAACACCGAGGTGCTCCCCGGCACGCCCAGCCCGGGCAGCACGCGCATCTACCGGGTGCGGGGGAGCACGCTGTTCGTGACCTGCGGCATCGGGTTCGGGTACGTGCCGGTGCGGTACGGGAGCCCGCCGGAGATCGCGATGATCACGCTGCGCGGCGTGGGCACCGCCGCCCCGGCCGACAGCACCCGTGCGCCAGGCACCGTGAACGTGGACTCACTGATCCAGTCGTTCACGCCGGAGGAGGCGGACTCGGCGGAGACGGATGCAGCGGCGGGCGCGGATTCGGCCGCGGCGGGCGAGGGGTGAGGCCGACGGCGAGGCGAGACGGCGAGCGATGCGGTCAGGCGTGAGCTGATTCGGCGAGACGGGGCCGATGACGCGGGGCAGGCCGTCGCGATGCGACGGGAGCCCTCTCCCCCGCCGGCCTTTTCGCTCGTTCCTCGCGACGGCCGGCGACCCCTCCCCCAACTTCGGGGGAGGGGTTTTGTGTGGGACGGAGTGTGCGCGGGTGAACGGAGTTTGTGCAACGGGCGTAGTGCCCCTCCCCCCGGCCCCCTCCCCGCTCGTTCCTCGCGGAGAGGGGGAGAACTGCGTTACGGACGGAAGCCCGTGCCGTAGATGAAGGTCTCCCCATCTCCCGTACGGGGCAGGCAATCGAGGGTGCTGACAGGTGGTGTACGGGAGAGGGGGCCGGGGGGTGAGGGGCCCCGCGGATCTCGGCGGACCGGGCGCCGTTGCGTGAGGGATGCGCGCCCGCAGGGCCGAGACCCCGGAGCGGCGGGGCAACAGCAGTACCGTTGCCCCGATGCGCAGGGGTCTCGGCGCCGTTGGGCACAGTTGTATCGTGCCCTACGGCGCGCGCAGCCCGACCCGGAGCGCAGCGGAGGGGCACGCCCGCACCGGCAGTTCCAAGTGCCAAGTACTCAGTTCCAAGTGCCGAGTGCGCAGTAGAAAAGCAGAGAGGGCGAGGAATCCGCTTCCTCGCCCTCTCGCCATCCGGAACGCCTACCCGATCACCCCATCACAGCCGCGGGCTGACGGCGGCGGAGCGGGCGGCCTCGGAGCACACCGGCCAGCTGCCGGGCTGGCCCGTCTGCTGGTTCACGGGGAACTCCGTGCGCCGCTCGCGCGGCAGCAGCGTCTGCTCCTGGTCCGCCAGGTAGATGAGCATGGCCACCATCAGCGCGTTACGCCGCACGTCGTCCCAGCTGATCTTGTCGTACGTGTCGCGGTTGGTGTGCCAGGTGTACGTGCCGTAGTCCCACGACAGCGACCCCAGCCCGATCCCCGGCGCGCCGTGGCACACGAACGAGGCGTTGTCGGAGCCGCCGCCGCTGGGCGTTCCGGGATCGTCCACGACCACGCTGTCGGCCACCAGGGCGGGCATGGCGGCGAACCAGCGGCGGAACGTGGGCGCCAGCTGGGTGAAGCCCTGCATGCTCACGTTGCGCACGCGCCCCGTGCCGTTGTCCTGGTTGAAGAGCACGTGCAGCCCGCGCACCACCTCGGGATGGTCCGCCGAGAAGGCGCGCGAGCCGTTGAGGCCCTGCTCCTCGCCGCTCCAGTGGCCCACCAGCAGGGTGCGGTTGGGACGCGGGTACACCTGCCGCAGGATGCGCATGGCCTCCATCATCACGACGGTGCCCGTGGCGTTGTCCGTGGCGCCCGACGAGCCGTCCCACGAGTCGAAGTGGGCGCTGAGCATGATGTACTCGTTGGGCTTCGTGGCCCCGCGCACCTCGGCCAGGGTGTTGGAGACGGGGGTCTCCTCGCCCGTGAACTCGGCACGCGTGTCCACCCGCAGCGTGGGATTGTCGCCGTTGACGGCCAGGCGGTAGACCAGGCCGTAGTCCTCGCAGCTCAGCTCCACGGTGGGGACGCGCTGGGTGCGGGCGTTGAAGATCTTTTCCACGCCCCAGCCGGCCGACCACTGGTTGGTCAGGATGCCGGCGGCGCCCGCCTGCTCCAGCGCACGCGGCAGGTCGCGCACGCTCTGGCCCGTGCGCGCCACGCGCTGGGCCCACGCCTGCACGGCGGCCGCGCGGGCGTCGCGCATGCGCTCGAACTCGCCGGGAACGGCCCAGCGCTGCCAGTTCTCGTCCGGGCGGCAGGTGGGCGGGGGAAAGCTGGTCATCACGAACTTGCCGCGCACGGCCGGCAGCCAGGCGCGGAACGCGGCGGAGTCCGCCAGGTCCGGCAGCGCCACGACGGCGCCTTCCACGGGCGCGGTGGTGCCCGGGCTCCACGCGAGCATCATGGACTCCAGCGTGCGCACGCGCGGCGTGAGCAGGTCCACGTGCGTGTAGCCGCGCCGCCAGCCGCGCCAGGTGCCGTACCGCTCGTTGCGCGCCTGGATGCCCCACCGGCCGTACTGCTGCACCACCCAGTTCTGCGCGGCCATCATCTCGGGCGAGCCCGTGAGGCGCGGCCCCAGCGAGTCGGTGAGCGTCTGCCCCAGCGTCTCCAGCTGCGAGCGCTGCGTGCCTTCTTCCCAGATGGCGCGCAGCACGGGATCGTTCGTCGTCCACTCCTGCGACGCGGCGGGCGCGGACGCCAGGGCGGCGGCGCCCAGCGCGAACAATGCGAGTCGTTTCATCCGATGATGTCTCCGGGTGGGAATGCCGGGCCAATGGGCGGCGCGGGGTCGGTGCGAGGAATCTAGCACCTCGCCGCGGATTCGCGAGATCATCCCCGCGGCGCGGAGAATCCTGGACCGGGAAGGAAGGGATTCTTACGCGGAGAACAGGGCGGACCGGACGCTTGGGCGCGGAGAAAGCATCCCCTTCGCGTCCTCCGTCCGCCCTGTGCGCGGCGGTTCTGCAGATCGATCCGGTGCGGGACGATGAGGGAGGAGAGCCGGCGGCACCCGGCCCGGCCGCCTTAGCCGTTCCCGATCTTGTTCCGCACGCGCTCAAGGTCCAGGAGAAGCCCCCGCGCCGTTGCACAGGCGTTCTGCGACCGCTCTACCTGTGCCGCCACCCGCGCTTCGGCTTCCCGCATGCGCTGGGTGAGCGGATGCAGCCGCAAGGCCGCATCGTCCGCGAGAAACTCCACCGGCTTGTCCATGGCGGGTCGTGGGTGGGGCGGCACCGTTCCGCCCCTGTGTACGGTACCGCGCAGAGCGCGTTCCCGTCCCCGTAACAGGCCCTCCGCGTACCCGCGGACGACCCGCGGGACGCTGCTCCGGCCTCCGCGCTTCAGCCGACGGTGCGCTGGGCGGGCTGGCACTCGGGCCAGCGGCCGGGCTGCCCCGTCTGGGCGTTCGCGGGGATCTCGCGCACGGTGCGGGGGACGCGCTGCGGATCTTCACTCGCCTGGTACGCGAGCATGGCGATGAGGATCGCGTTCCGCCGCACCTCGTCGAACACGACCTTGTCGTACGTGTCGCGCGTGGTGTGCCAGGTGTACGTGCCGTAATCCCACGACTTCGAAAGCAGCCAGAACCCCGGCGCGCCCCGGCAGACGAACGACGAGTGGTCGCTGCTCCCCGCGCTGGGCAGCCCCGGCTCGTCCAGCTCGATGCCCCGCGCCAGCTCGGGGGGCATGCGCGCCAGCCAGCGGCGGAAGAAGGGCGCGGCGCCCGTGAACCCCTGGAAGGAGATGCGATCGATGATGCCCGTGCCCGTGTCCTGGTTCAGCAGCACCTGCATCCCGTCCACCACGTCCGGGTAGTCCTCGGCGAACGCACGCGAGCCGTTGAGCCCCTGCTCTTCCCCGCTCCACAAGCCGACGACGATCGTCCGGCGCGGATTGGGATACACACGGCGGAGAATGCGCAGGGCCTCCATCATCACCAGCGCGCCCGTGGCGTTGTCGGTGGCGCCGGAGGCCGCGTCCCAGGAGTCGTAGTGGGCGGAGAGCACCACGTACTCGTCCGGCAGGCGGCGGCCGCGCACCATGGCGACCGTGTTCATGGCCTGCGCGGCGCCCGTGTACTCCGCCTGCGCGTCCACGCGGAGCACGGGGCCCTGGCCGCGCTGGGCGAGGCGGAAGAGCAGGCCGTAGTCTTCGCAGGTGACGTTGAGGAGGGGCACGGCGGGCGTCATCGCCATGTGCACGTACTCCGTCCCCCATCCGCCCGTCCAGTCGTTGGTCAGCACCCCCGCGGCGCCCGCCTGCCCCAGCACGTGCGACAGCTCCTGGGGCCCCATCCCCGTGCGGGCCAGGCGCCGCTGCCACGCGCTGTCGCCCTGGACCACGTCGCGGGCCAGGCGCTGCAGCGTGGAGGGGAGCGCCCACTGCGCCCAGTTGTCCGTGGGCCGGCAGGTGACGGGATTGGCGTCCAACAGCACGAAGCGGCCGCGGACGGTCCCCAGCCACGCGCGTACGGCGGCGGAATCCGCCAGCTCGGGGATGGCGACGACCTCGCCCGTGACGGGGCCGGGGGTGCCGCGGCTGTAGGCCAGCAGCCGCGCCTCCAGCGTCCGTGCGCGGGGCTGCACCAGGTCCACGTGCGCCGTCCCCCGCCGCCAGCCGATCCACTCGCCGTACGGCTCGTTGCGCGCCTCCGCGCCCCACGCCGCCATCTGCGCGGCGGCCCACGCGTGCGCGGCGAGCTGCCCCGGCGAGCCCGTGAGCCGCGGGCCCAGCGAGTCGATGAGGGCGGCCGCCAGCGGTTCCAGCTGCGAGCGCTGCGTGCCTTCTTCCCAGATGGCGCGCAGCACACGGTCGTTCGTCCGCCACGGCTGCTGCGCGGCGGCGGGGACGGCGGCCAGCAGCAGGCACGCGGCGGCAATGGCTTTGATCACGACGGCAGATCGGTTGGGGCGGCGGATGCGTGTCATGGAAGAATATCCGCCCCGCCGCCGATCCTGCCAGCCGTGGGGAGCAGATGGCTCACGCGGAGACGCGGAGGGCACGGAGAACCGCAGAGGCGGCACGCCAACGGCAGCACAGGGACGGCGTAGCGCGGGGAGAACGGTGTCGAGGTTAGTATCCGCGTTGCCGCGAGAGGCACACCATCGAGAGGCGCCCAGGCGGAGAAGCGGAGGACGCGGACAACCGCCGGGCAGGACGCCGGGAGCGGCAGGGGGATGGCGTAGCGCGGGGGAACCGGTGTCGAGATTAGGATCCGCGTTCTCCGGGGAAGCAGGTATTCCGCGTATAGGCAGGAGGCGGATGCAGGCACATCATCCACATGATCGCGTCCTTGGAAACCAGTCCCACGGCGGAAAACAGCCTCCCGCGCACGTCAGCGGCGGGCGCGGGAGGACACGGGCTGCGGCGGGGGGAAGGTCCTGAAGACGCGATCAGGTGGTGCGGCGGCAGGCGGCCTTGCCTTGCCCTGAGTGCCCGCGACGGCGAGGGATGAGAACGGGGCTACCGCGCCGCTGGATCGAGGAGGTCGACGAGGCGGGCGGTGACCCGGCCGTCCTCCACCTGGGCGAGGGCGACGGTGACGGGGTCCTTGAAGCGGCGCGGGCCCGCGCTGCCGGGATTCACGGCGAGCACGGAGCCGATTTGGCGAATCAGCGGCCGGTGCGAGTGCCCGAAGACGACGAGCCCCGCGTCCGGATGCGCCGCGGCGGCCTTTTCCGGCGTCGGCGAGCCGAGCTGCATGCCGTGGAGCATGACGACGGTCACGCCGCCCAGCTCGATCCGGGCCACCTCCGGCACGCGGTCGCGGATCTCCCATCCATCCACGTTGCCCCACACGGCCGTCACGGGCGCGATGGCCTCCAGTTCCGTGAGGATGTCGCCCTTGCCCACGTCGCCTGCGTGGAGGATGTGCTCCACGCCGGCGAACACGTCGAAGACCTGGGCGCGCAGCAGGCCGTGCGTGTCGGAGATGATGCCGATCTTCATCCGCTCCCGTCCCTCACAGCTCGGCGATGACGGTGCCCGTGTCGCGGGTTGCCCCCGTGTCCGAGAACACCCACCAGTTCACGGCCGCCTGCTCGTCGCCTGCGTCGTAGTTGATGATCTGCGCGTACGGGATCCGCAGCGTCTGCCCGGCGATGATGCGGGTGCACGTCTGCGGGCTGCACCCGATCGAGATGTCCAGCACGGTGGGATCGCTGACGCGCACGTAGATGGGCTCGTCGCCGCGGTTGGTGACGGAGAGCGACGCCTCGCCCGTGGCGCGGGCGCGCACCCACTGGTCCGTGGGGAGCGTCGTGTCCGAGCAGGCGGCGAGGAGGGCGAGCGAGGCCGCGAAGACGATGGGTGTACGCATGATGGGCTCCGGCGATTGCTGCGGAAGAGGTGGACGATCGATGCTGCTGATGAAAGGACGCCTGACGCGGCGCGGTTGGGACACGGTTCGTCCCCGCGGCCGAACGGCTGGTCCCACGGTTGGATCAGCCGTCGTCCGCGCCGTCTTCGGCCGGCTGCTCGCCGCTCTTCCACCGGGAGCCGACGGTGTGCTCCACGCCCAGGTGGTCCAGGATGCGTGCCGCGACGAAATCCACCAGGTCGTCGATGGATTTGGGCCGGTGGTAGAAGCCGGGCGCGGCGGGCATGATGGTGGCCCCGGCGCGCGTCAGGCGCGTCATGTTCTCCAGGTGGATGAGCGAGAGCGGCGTCTCGCGCGGCACCAGGATGAGCGGGCGCCGCTCCTTGAGGGCCACGTCCGCCGCGCGCTCCACCAGGTTGCGCGACGTCCCCGCCGCGATGGACGCGATGGTCCCCATGCTGCACGGACACACCACCATCCCCGCGGAGGGCGCGGAGCCGGACGCCGGCGTGGCGCCGCGGTCCAGCGAATCGTAGCACTCCACGCGGCTCCAGTCGCCCGTGGCCGCGCGCAGGCCTTCCACGCCTTCGATCCCCGACTCCTCCGCCAGCAGGCGCAGGCCGTAGCCGCTCACGATCAAGCGCACGGGCGTGCCGCTCTCGTTCAGCGCGCGCAGCAGGCGCACGGCGTACGGCGCGCCCGAGGCCCCCGTGATGCCGAACGTGACCGGCGCGCCGGGTGCGATCCTCACGCGAGCACCCGCTCTCCGAGCACGATCAGAAAGAAGACGACGGAGATGATGCCGTTGATGGTAAAGAACGCCGCGTCGATCTTCGACAGGTCGTCCGCCTTCACCAGGCCCTGCTCGTACGCCAGCATCCCCGCGATCACCGCCGTGCCGACGAAGTACGCCGCGCCCAGCTCCGGCAGCAGAAAGCCGAGGGAGACGAACAGCGCGGCGGAGAGGAGATGGAGCACGCGCGAAAACGCCAGCGCCCCCCCGGCTCCCATGGCCGCGGGAATGGAGTGCAGCCCCTGGCTGCGGTCGAAGTCGATGTCCTGCAGCGAGTACAGGATGTCGAAGCCCGCCACCCAGCACAGCACCCCGCCCGCCAGCACCAGCAGCGCGGCCGGCGGCTGGCTCCACGCGCCCGCCACGGCCAGGTACGCGCCCACGGGGGC
>DASQZE010000292.1:0-10441 GCA_035638875.1 Longimicrobium sp. | reverse complement strand
CGAAAGCCGAACACCAGGCCGATGCAGCACAGCATGAGCAGCCAGTTCACGCTGGGGATGTAGATCTGCCCGATCTGCCGCTCCGAGGTGTGCTCGATGTGCAGGCGTGGCAGGTAGCCCAGCTGCACCGCCTGCCGCGTGAGCGAGAACGCACCCGAGATCACCGCCTGCGACGCGATGACGGTCGCCAGGGTGGAGAGCGCCACCAGCGGGTACAGTGCCCACTCCGGCGCCATGTGGAAGAACGGGTGCTCGATGGCGCTGGGGTCGCGCATGATGAGCGCGCCCTGGCCAAAGTAGTTCAGCATCAGGCACGGCAGCACCACCGTGAACCAGGTAAAGCGGATGGGCCCCGCGCCAAAGTGCCCCATGTCGGCGTACAGGGCCTCGCCGCCCGTCACGGCCAGGAACACCGAGCCCAGCACCAGGAACCCCGACCCGCCGTTCTGTGCAAAGAACGAGACGGCGTGCACGGGGTTCACGGCCGCCAGCACGCCGGGCGACTGGATGATCTGCCACAGCCCCAGCACCCCCAGCGTCAGGAACCACACCAGGGTCACGGGCCCGAACACCCGCCCGATCCCCGCCGTCCCCCGGCTCTGCACGGCGAACACCCCTACCAGGATGACGATGGTGATGGGGATCACGTACGGCTCCAGCAGCGGCGTGGCCACCTTGAGCCCCTCCACCGCGCTCAGCACCGAGATGGCCGGCGTGATCATGCTGTCGCCGTACAGCAGCGACGCGCCGAACAGGCCCGCCAGCACCAGGATCCACCGCCGGCTCCCCGGCCGCATGGTGCGCTCCGGCGCCACCAGGGCCGTGAGCGCGATCATCCCCCCCTCGCCCCGGTTGTCCGCCCGCATGACGAACGATAGGTACTTGATGGAGATTACGATGATCAGCGACCAGAAGATCAGCGACAGCACCCCCAGCACGTTGCCGCGCACGGGAGCCAGGCCGTAGTGCCCGCCCAGCGACTCGCGGATGGCGTACAGCGGGCTGGTACCGATGTCGCCGTACACCACGCCCAGGGCAGAGAGCGCCAGGACGTAGAAATAACGGCCGCGCGGGGTTGGTTCGGTGCCGTGGCTCACGTAAGTAGCAGTCCGGGAAACCAGCGCGCGCGGCCGTGCTGGAAAAGATGCGAATCCGTCGGTGCATCGTGCCGCCGCACCCTGCAACCGCGGTGCCGGACCGCGGCGGGGCGGCGAACAAGCTACCACGACCCGGCCGTGCGTCAACGTCTACGGCTCCGCGGCCGCCGGCAATGAGCCGCTGCGCCGCCCGCGGAACGACGAAGGCCCCCGCCGCCGGAGCGGAGGGAGCCCTCGTCTTTTTGTCCTGGCGCAGGCGTCAGTCGTCGTCGCCGCCGCCGTCGGGCGTGACCGTCGCCGAAATGCCCGTCATCCCCATCACCTCCTTGACGCGCGATTCCACGCGGGCGGCGACCTCGGGGTTCTCCTGCAGGAACGCCTTGGCGTTCTCACGCCCCTGCCCCAGCCGCACGTCGCCGAACGAGAACCACGCGCCAGACTTGTTGATCACGTCCGACTCCACCGCCAGGTCCACGATGATGCCGTAGTGGTCGATGCCCACGTTGAACATGATGTCGAAGTCCGCCTGCTTGAACGGCGGCGCCACCTTGTTCTTCACGATCTTCGCCCGCGTCTTGTTGCCCACCAGCACCTCGCGGTCCTTGATGGAGCCGATGCGGCGGATGTCGATGCGCAGCGACGCGTAGAACTTGAGCGCCCGGCCGCCGGTCGTCGTCTCCGGGCTGCCGAACATCACGCCGATCTTCTCGCGGATCTGGTTGGTGAAGATCACCGTGGTCTGCGAGCGGTTGATGGCGCCCGTGAGCTTGCGCAGCGCCTGGCTCATGAGCCGGGCCTGCAGACCCACGTGGCTGTCGCCCATCTCGCCCTCGATCTCCGCCCGGGGCACCAGGGCCGCCACGGAGTCGATGACCACGACCTCCACCGCGCTGGAGCGCACCAGCACCTCGGCGATCTCCAGCGCCTGCTCGCCCGTGTCCGGCTGCGACACGAGCAGGTTGTCCACGTCCACGCCCAGCTTGCGCGCGTACTCGATGTCCAGCGCGTGCTCCGCGTCGATGAAGGCGGCTACACCGCCGGCACGCTGCGCGTTTGCGATCACGTGCAGACAGAGCGTCGTCTTGCCGGACGACTCGGGGCCGTAGATCTCCGTGATGCGCCCGCGCGGAATGCCGCCGATGCCGATGGCCGCATCCAGGTTGATGGCGCCCGTCGGGATCGCGGAAATCGGGATACGGGGTCCATTGACGCCCATCCGCATGATCGAGCCCTTGCCAAAGGCCTTCTCGATCTGGCCGATGGCGACGTTCAGGGCCTTCTGCTTGTCGGCCGCGATCTCCACAGTTGCCATCTCTCGTTCCTCTGGTAAGCGCTGGTGCGGAGCCCGAATCGGGCATGCGGATGGTACACCCCGGGCGTGGGGCGGTTCCCGAAGATAAGGCGAAAGTTTACGCGAAACCGCTGCGGAGCACAAGGGTTTCGACACCCGAAAGTGCCGGCGCCCGGCGTCGTCACCGCAGCAGCTCGCCGACGGCCTCGGCCAGGGCATCGCCGGCGCGCGCGATCCCCGCGTCGTCCACGTCCAGGTGCGTCACGGCGCGCAGCCGCCGCGCTCCAAACTGCGTCAGCCGCACTCCGCGCACCTCCAGCGCGGCCAGCACGGCGGCCGGCTCCAGCCGCGGCTCCGCCAGGTCGATCATCACGATGTTCGTCTCCGGCGCCGCCACGGAAAGCCCCGGCAAGGCCGCGGCGCGGGCGGCCAGCTCCCGCGCGCGGCGGTGGTCCTGCTCCAGCAGGGGAAAGTGGTTGCGCAGCCCGTGCAGCCCGGCCGCGGCCAGGAAGCCCGCCTGCCGCATACCGCCGCCCAGCCGGCGGCGGACGCGCCACGCACGTTGCATGGCCTCCGCGGTCCCCGCCAGCATGGAGCCCACGGGTGCGCCCAGCCCCTTGGAGAGCGCCATCGTCACCGTGTCCACCGGCGCCGCGAAGTCCGCCATGGGCACCCCCGTCGCGGCCGAGGCGTTCGGCAGCCGTGCGCCGTCCAGGTGCACGCCCACGCCCCGCTCCCGCGCCGCCTGCGCCACGGCCTGCAGCTGCGACAGGGGCATCACGCGCCCGCCCGCGCCGTTGTGCGTGTTCTCCAGGCACACCAGCGAAGTCTGGGGCAGGTACGGCGACGGCGGCCGGACGTACTCGGCCAGGTGCTCGGGACGCAGCAGCCCGTCGGCGGTGGGCACGGCGCGAAGCTGAATGCCGCCCCACGCCGCGGCGGCGCCTTCCTCGTAGTTGAGGATGTGCCCGCCGGCCTCGATCACGGCCTCCGTACCGGGCCGCGCGGTCACGAGCAGCGCGGCCGTGTTGGCCATGATGCCACTGGGAAAGAACAGCGCGGCTTCCTTGCCCAGCAGTTCGGCGGCGTACCGCTCCAGCTCGGCTACGGTGGGGTCGTCCCCGAGCACCGCGTCGCCTACCGCGGCGTCGGCGATGGCGCGCCGCATCTCGAGCGTCGGCCGGGTGACGGTGTCGGAGCGAAGGTCTACGACGGTCGCGGAAGGGTCTGGCATCGGCGTCTCGGCTGCGGGTTCGAAGGCGCCGAAAGATTCCCCCGCGGCGTCCCCGGGGCAAGGGGCGCCCGCGGCGCTTCCGCATCCACATCCCGCACGTCGCTTTGCGCTGTCCGCTTCCGAAGTAGCCCATGGAACTCGCCTCCTTCCAGCAGAAAGGTGAATGCGCGGGCGGATTCGCCCGCCGTCGTGCTCTGTCCAGACCCACTATCCCGCACTATCCCGCACTATTCCGCACTATCCCGCACGTCTCGGCTGCCCGATCAGCCGCCAGGTCGTGCTGCGGGCGGAGCCGGTCTTCTCAATGAGCGCCATCTCCTGCAGCTGGTTCAGGTTCCGCAGGATGTAGGTGTTGGAGATCGCCTGAGACAGCCGACCTTGCAGCACGACGGAAGAAGAGGGGCCCAGCTCCGAGAGGAGGGCCAGCAACTCACGCTGCAGTTCCGTCAGCTCGTGCGAGACACAGAGCCGAAAGGCGTTGCCGGTCTCCTGGCGGTTGTCGATGAACTCCGCCATGTCGCGCCCGCGGAAGCGCGCCAGCCGCAGCGCGCATTGGGGATACAGCAGCCTCAGCCGGTCGGCGCGGCAGAACAGCACCGCCGCCGCGTTCAGCAGCTCGCCGTCGCGCAGCAGGCCAAATCCGAGGAGAAGGTCCTCCACCCGGCGCGAGCCGGCATCCTCCAGCCGGGTGCGGCGCATGGCCTCTTCCGCCGTACGGACGATTTCGTCCGCGTCCAGGTCGGCGATGGTGACGCCCTGCGCCGCCTGCGTCTCCCAGCGGATGGAGAAGTGCATGCGTTCGACAAGGCGGCGCTGGTACTCCGCCGTGCCCATCAGCACCGTCGTGGGGCCCACGCGCAGGTACGGGCGCCCGTCGTACGTGTACGGGCCATCGCCCCTGGGGACGCGGACCAGCACGAGCGCATTGCCGCCGTCCAGCTCCACCACCTCGGGGGAGAGCAGCGCCTGCGGATCGATGCGGCCAAGCTCGCGCGCCACGTCCGCCAGCGTGCCCGCCGTCACCTGCTGGCCCAGGATGCGGCCGTCGTCCGAGACGCCAAAGACCACGAAGCCGCCGGAAGCGTTCAGCATCCCGCAGATGGTCTTCGCCGCGTCGGTGCGCTGGCCGGTGGTTCGCTTGAACTCCACCTGCAGCGACTCGCCGCGCGCGACCACCCGCTCGATCTCGCGCAGCGTGGAGGCGTTCGCCTCGTCGTGGGTGTCGGGGGTCATGGACACGGATGCGCGGATGAGCGTGACGGGTCAGCCAGCGTACACTTTGTACGATTAAACTCGCGCCACGAATCGCGCAAGTGCTTTTTACATCGGCAGATAAGTCGTGCCGCAGGTGGAAGATTCGGTGCGCTCCGGAGTGGACTGCCGTGGTCGCGCGTGCTCACGGCGGTCGGGTTCGGGGCGCTCGTTTTCGCAGGTGGCGGATCCGGAGCGATCCTTCCGGTTGGCATGCGAAAGAGGCGCATCCCGCCGGGGGATGCGCCTCTTTCGTTCGACTGCTGATGAGAGCCGGCTACCGCGATTCGTCTACTTCCGCGGAGGCGCCGAGATCGGTGAGCAGGCCGGCCATGTCGTAGGCCGCGTACTCGTCGTCGAGCTCCAACTCCACTCGCTCGCCGCGGCGGGCACGCTCGATCACGCGCTGCGCCTCGGGGAGCGGCAGTCCCGTGTACTGCTGGACGACGTGCGCCAGCGAGTGCGCGCTGGAGCCGGCCCAGACGTTCGCGATGCAGACGCGCGCCATCAGCCCGCCGCCTCCAGCGCCGCGCGCAGGTCCAGCGCGCCCTCGTAGATCGCCTTGCCGATGATGGCCCCCGCGATCCCTCGCCCCTCCCGCGCCGCGGCCGCGATGACGTGCACGTCCTGCATCCCCCGCATGCCGCCGGAGACGATCACCTTAGCCCCCGCGTGCGCCGCCAGCTCGGCGGAGAGCTCCAGGTTGGGGCCCATCATCATTCCGTCGCGCTCGATGTCGGTGTGGATGATGGTGCGCACGCCGAGATCCACGAGCGAACGGGCCAGGTCGAACAGGTCCGTGCCGCTCTCCTCCGTCCACCCGCGCGCCGCCGGCCGCCGTGCGCGCGCGTCCAGCCCCACGGCGATGCGGTCGGCGCCCCAGCGCTCCACGGCGCGGCGCACCAGCTCGGGGTTCTCGATGGCGGCCGTGCCGATGACCGCGCGCGCCACGCCGGACTCCAGCACCTCCGCCAGGTCCGCCTCCGTGCGCAGCCCGCCCCCCGTCTGCACGCGCGCGGCGACGGACGACGCGAGCTCGCGGATGAGCGGGCGGTTGCTGCCGTCGCCGAAGGCCGCGTCGAGGTCCACCACGTGGATCCATTGCGCGCCCGCCGCGACGAAACCGGCGGCGACCCCCTGGGGATCGCCGCCGTAGACCGTCTCGCGGTCCGCCCGCCCCTTTTCCAGCCGGACGCAGCGCCCGCGGCGCAGGTCGATGGCGGGAAAGAGATCGAATCGGCCGCCTTCGTTCGTCTGCTCAGCCACGCTCGGTCGTCTTTGCGGTGTCACGGCGCGCGTTTGCGGCCAGCAGCGGGCCGGAGCGGTCCATCGCCGCAATGCGGGCGCCGACCTGCGCGCGAAAGCGGCCACGCACGCCACCCGGCACCGGGTCGCCCGTCAGGTAGCGGATGGACGCGGGGTTCACGGGCCGGCCGTTCATGTGGAACTCGTAGTGCAGGTGCGGCCCCGTGGACAGCCCCGTCGTGCCCACGTAGCCGATCAGCTGACCCTGGCGCACGCGCGTGCCCGGGCGGACGCCCGTCGCGAAGCCGCGCATGTGCGCGTAGCGGCTGGCGTAGCCCCGCTGGTGGCGGATCTCCACCACGTTGCCGTAGCCGCCTCCCCAGCCCGCCTTCTGCACCACGCCGTCGCCCACGGCGCGGATGGGCGTGCCGTGCGACGCCGCGTAGTCGATGCCGTGGTGGGCGCGGACGCGGCGCAGGATGGGGTGAAAGCGGCCCGTGGAGTACGACGAGCTGATCCGCCGGAACTCCAGCGGCGCGCGGAGGAACGCGCGGCGCAGCGACTCGCCCTCGCCATCGTAGTAGTCCTCCACGCCGTCCACCGTGAACAGGTAGGCGTCGTGCGTGGCGCCGCCGATGTCGAACTGCACGGCCAGCACCCTGGACGTCCGCGCCGTCCCGTCCGGGCGCACCATCCGCTCGTACAGCACGCGGAAGCCGTCGCCGGGACGCAGGTCGCGGCTGAAGTCGATTTTCCACGCGAAGATCTTGTCCGCCAGCACGTCGGCGATGGCTTGGCGCTCGCCGCGGGGCACGTCGCCGTCCGCCGCCATCAGCGCCTGGTACAGCGACTGGCGCACCGTCCCGGCGAGCACCGCCGTGTCCCTGCGGACGGGCACCTCTTCCACCTGCGCCGTCCATCCCGCCGCCGCGCGGCGAAAGGCCAGGCTGCGGTCCGCGTCCACCCGCGTGCTCATCCCGCGGATGCGCCCGTCGCGCGTGGCCATGCGGTACTGCACCACCAGGCCGGGGCGGATGGAGCGCGGGTCGGTGACCTCGGCAAGCTCCTGCAGCAGCGCCTGCGCCGCCTCGCGGTCCAGCCGCGTGCGCTCCAGCAGCTCGCTCAGCGTCTCGCCCTTGCGCAGGGTGTCGGCGCGGGCGACTTCGGCGGGGGCGGCGTACAGGGTGCCCATCAGGGGCAGGGGCGGCGGGGTCGTGCCCTCCTGCCGCGCCGTCACGCGCTGCACCCCCACCCCCGCGCCCAGGGCGAAGAGCACGCCCATCGCGAGAATTCGATACGGTCTACGGGCCATTCAGCCTTCTCCTCGTCTGCTGCTCGTCCACTCCAAATGCGACGCGCGAGATCCATCCCGGGTCCCGCGCGGCGCGTACGACAGAAGGCCCTCCGCTCCGGGTTCGGAGGGGAGGGCCGGGCTCCACCGGCTAGTCCATCTGCCGGCGGATGAAGGTCGGGATCTCCAAGTCGCTGGGCACCCGGGGCTCCGGGCGCGGCGGCGGGAACTTGTGTACCGGCGTGCCCCCCGCGGGCTGCGCCGGCTCGCCACGGTCCCGCTCGCGGGCATCGCCCGCGGCGGGGCGCAGGGGCTGCTCCGGGCGCGCCGGCTCCGGCCGGGGCTCGAACCCCGGGCGCGGCGGGTACGTCGTGCGCGTCGTCGTGCCCTCGGGACCCTGGTTGAGCCGCTGGTGCGCGCGGAAATCCGCGCGGATCACGTTGTCCGGCACCACCGCCGGCGCGCTGTCGCGGTCGAAGCCCGTGGCGATGACCGTGACACGCACCTCCTCCTTCATGGAGGGATCGTGCACCGCGCCGAAGATGATCTCAGCGTCGTCGCCGGCGGCTTCCTGGATGATGGACGAGATCGTCGTGACCTCGTCGATGGCCAGGTCCATCCCGCCCGTGATGTTGATGAGCACGCCCGCCGCGCCGCTGATGGAGATGTTGTCCAGCAGCGGCGAGCTGATCGCCTCCTGCGCGGCCTCCATCGAGCGGTTCTCGCCGCGCCCGAAGCCCGTGCCCATGAGGGCCGCGCCGCGGTTGCTCATCACCGTGCGCACGTCGGCGAAGTCCACGTTCACCTCGCCCGTAACGCGGATCAGGTCCGAGATGCCCTGCGTGGCGTGCAGCAGCACCTCGTCCGCCTTCTTGAGCGCGTCCTTGAAGCTCGTCCCCTTGCCCACGACGGCAAGCAGGCGCTCGTTGGGGACCACGATCATGGTGTCGGCCGCGCGCTTGAGCTCGGCCAGCCCCTGCTCGGCCTGCTTCATCCGCTTCTTGCCCTCGAACAGAAAGGGCTTGGTGACGATGGCGATGGTGAGCGCACCCATCTCCCTCGCCATCTCGGCGATGAGGGGCGCGGCGCCCGTGCCGGTGCCGCCGCCCATCCCCGCCGTGATGAAGACCAGGTCCGCGCCCTCGAGCGCCTTGCGCATCTCGTCGCGGTTCTCCTCCAGCGCCTGTGCCCCGATCTCCGGGCGCGCGCCGGCGCCAAGCCCGCGCGTGAGCTTGTTGCCGATCTGGATGCGCACGTCGGCCTTGGACAGCTTCAGGACCTGCGCATCCGTGTTCACCGAGATGAAGTCGACCCCTTCCAGGTCTTCCTCGATCATCCGGTTGACGGCGTTTCCGCCGCCTCCCCCCACGCCCACCACCTTCATGCGGGCGTTCTGGGTCATCGTCTCGTCGTACTCGAAGACCATTGGCGCTGGCTCCTCCAAGCGGGGAGGGTCGGGCGTTTAAAGAGAAAGAAACGGATACGCATCGACCACGGGGGTCTCAGAAAAAGTCCGAGATCCAGTCACGCATCCACTTGATGACGCCGTTGACGGAGGCCCCAGCCGCGGCGCTCCCTTCGGGAACATCCGAGAGGGCGCGGCGGGAGCCGTAGATGGCGAGCCCTGCAGCGGTCGCAAACTTGGGCCGCCGAACGGAATCCGCAAGGCCGCCCAGCTCGTCGCCGGGCACGCCGATGCGCACGGGGGCCGCGAAGCTGCGCTCCGCCAGCTCCACCACGCCCTGCAGCGACGCGCCGCCGCCCGTGAGCACGATGCCGCCCCCCAGTTGAAATCCGCCGCGGTCCAGCTCCGCCGCCACCAGGCCGAAGATCTCGTCCAGCCGCTGCTCTATGATGTGCGCCAGCAGCTCGCGGGCAACGTGCCGCGTCTGCCCCTGCGCCGCGCCGGGGATCCCGAACGTCTCGTTGGGGCGCACGAAGTCCGTGCTCGCCACGCCGAAGCGCTCCTTGGCCCGCCCGGCCTCCGCGTACGGCAGCGACAGTCCCTTGGCGATGTCGTTGGTCACCGTGGCGCCGCCCCAGGGGAGGGATGCGAGGTGGCGGATCTTGCGCTCGTGGAAGATGCACACGTCCGTCGTCCCGCCGCCCAGCTCGACGAGGCAGACGCCGATCTCCTTTTCGTCCTCGCTGATGACGGCGAGCGACGAGGCGAGCGGCTCCAGCACCAGCTCGGCGACCTGGTAGCCGGCGCGGGTCACGGCCTTGCGCACGTTCTGCCCGGCCGTCGCGCTGCCGGTGACGATGAAGACCTCGGCCTCCAGCCGCGTTCCCGCCATCCCCACGGGGTCGGTGATGCCGCCCTGCGCGTCGACGATGTACTCCTGCGGGATGGCGTGGATGAGCTCGCGGTCGCCGGGGATCACCACGGCGCGCGCCACCTCCTGCACCCGCTCCACGTCGCCGGGGCGGATCTCGCCGTCCGCGCCGGGGCCGCGTCCCACCGCGACGACGCCGGTGGAGGGCCAGGCGTGGATGTGCTCGCCCGCGATCCCCGTGTACAGCTTCTGCACGGTGACGCCGGCCATGAGCTCCGCCTCCTTGACCGCCTTGCGGACGGACTCGGTGGTGGCCTCGATGTCGGTGACGATCTCGCGCCGGATGCCGCCCGTGCGCGCCTGCCCCACGCCCAGGATCTTGACCTGTGCGCGCTGGGGGGCGTCGCCCGAGACCTCCGCGATGACCACGGCGGTCTTGCTCGACCCGATGTCCAGTCCTGCGACGATGGTTGGACGCATGGTGCCGGGTTCAGATGCGGATGCGGGTCACGGAACGGGCTGCGGCACGGGCGCCGCCGCGGGTCGCGGCAGGCGAACGACCACCTGGTCGGCAAAACGGGCGTCCACGGTGGCGCGCCCTCCCGCCGGAATACGGCGCGCCACGTCGTCCAGCGCGGCGCGGAGCTGCGTGAGCCGGGGCTCCGCCGCCCCCGCCGGGAGCAGCACCTCGGCCGCGGGACGCGCCAGCAGCATGCGCGTGACGCCGCCGGGCCCCGCGCGCAGCTCGCTCACGCG
>DASQZE010000291.1:0-15341 GCA_035638875.1 Longimicrobium sp. | reverse complement strand
GGGCGGAGAGCCCCCTCCCCCCGGCCCCCTCCCCCGCTTCGCGGGCAGGAGGGGGAGAACTTCATCCCCGGCCGAGCCCTGTGCCGGCGTGGCACCCACCCGTGACGGACAGTCCGCGCAGGCGGACTTCGTGTCGTCGTTGCGGCGAATTCATTCGCTCGGCCGGAGGACTGCCCCCAAGACCGGACCCCACGTTCACACCGGCACTCCGATCTTCTCGTTTACTCCCGCACTTTCGCACTTTCGCACTTTCGCACTTTCGCACTTTCGCACTTTCGCACTTTTCTCCTACTCCTCCTCTTCGGCCTGCTCCCCGCCCGTGGCCACCGGATAGATCGACTGCTCCAGCAGCCGGCCCACGCGCTCCAGAAGCACCTCGGGGCTGAAGGGCTTCTCGATGAAGTCCGTGCCGGGCTCCAGGGGTCCCGCCGTGCGCGCGGCGTCGCGGTCGTAGCCGCTGATGAAGAGCACGCGGATCCCCGGCCGCTCCGCCATCAGCCGCCGCGCCAGGTCGCTGCCATTCATCCGCGGCATCACCAGGTCCGTCACCAGCACCTGGATCACCCCGGAGTGCTGGCGGCTCAGCGCCATGGCCTCGGCCCCCTCTCCCGCCGTCAGCACGTCGTAGCCGCCGCGCGACAGCACCCGCTCGGCAATGCGGCGCACCGTCTGCTCGTCCTCCACCAGCAGCACCGTGCCCCGGCCCCGCGGCCGCACGGGGAGCACGGCCACGGCCTCCTCCTCGTCCACGTCGCCGCGGGCCACGGGGAGATACACGCGCACGCGGGTGCCCCGGCCCGGCTCGCTGTCGATCCACACGTATCCGCCGCTCTGCTTGACGATGCCGTACACCATCGACAGCCCCAGCCCCGTGCCCTTGCCCGTGGGCTTGGTGGTGAAGAACGGCTCGAACGCCATTTCCAGCGTGGCCGGGTCCATCCCCGTGCCCGTGTCGCCCACCTCCAGCAGCACGTACTGCCCCGGCACCACGTAGGCGAACTTGCGGCGCATCTCCTCGCCCAGCTCCATGTTGCTGGTGCACACCATCACCACGCCCCCCTCGGGCATGGCGTCGCGGCCGTTCACGACCAGGTTCAGGATGACCTGCTCCACCTGCGCCGGGTCCGCCCGCACGCGCCGCAGGTCGGGATCCAGCCGCGTGGCCAGCTCCACGTCCTCGCCCAGCAGCCGGCGCAGCATCCGCTGCATCTCGGCCACGGACTGGTTCAGGTCCAGCAGCCGGGGCTGCAGCACCTGCCGCCGGCTGAACGCCAGCAGCTGCCGGGTCAGGGCGGCGGCGCGGTCGGCGGCCCGGCGGATCTCCTCCACGTCCTCGCGCGACGGCGAATCCGGCGGGATGTCGGCCAGCAGCAGCTCGGCGTTGCCGCGGATGGCCGTGAGCAGGTTGTTGAAGTCGTGCGCCACGCCCCCCGCCAGCCGCCCCACGGCCTCCATCTTCTGCACCTGCAGCAGCTGCTGCTCGCTCCGGCGCAGGGCCTCTTCGGCCTCGCGCCGCTCCGTGACGTCGCGGGAGTTGACGACGATGCCGCGCACCGCCGGGTCGTCGATCAGGCTCGTGGCCACCGTTTCCAGGATGCGCCACGAGCCGTCGCGGTGCCGCACGCGCAGCTCCTCCAGCCTGGGGCGCCCCTGCGCGGCGATGGCGCGCTCGAACATCTCCAGCATGGCCGGCACGTCGTCCGCGTGCACCAGCTCGCCCAGGTAGGTGCCCGCCAGCTCCGTGCGCCCGTACCCCAGCACCCGCTCCACGGCCGGGCTGGTAAAGCGCAGGTCGCCGTCCGGCTCCACGATGCTGATGACGTCGCGCCCATGCTCCAGCAGGCTGCGAAACTCGTGGTCCCGCATCCGCAGCGTTTCTTCGGCTTCCCGGCGCTCGGTGACGTTCTCCACCATCTTGATGGCGAAGCGGGGCGCTCCGTCCGTCCCCCGGATGAGCGCCACGGAAAGCATTCCCCACGCGACGCCGCCGTCCTGGCGCATGTACCGCTTGAGGACCTGGTAGTGCGAGATGTCGCCCGCCACCAGGTCGCCGAACAGTTCCCAGTCCGTGGCCAGGTCGTCGGGGTGGCTCACGTGGCTGAAGATGGTGCCGGCCAGCTCGGCTTCCGTGCACCCCAGCAGCTGCTGGAAGGCACGGTTGGTGCGCACCATGGTCCCGTCCATGTCCACCAGCGCCATGCCGATGGGCGCCTCCTCGAACACGGCGCGGAACTGGGCCTCGCCCGTGCGCAGGGCCTGCTCCACCGCCTTGCGCTGGGTGACCTCGAAGACGTACCCCTCCAGCCGCACCCCGCCCTCGCCGCTTTCGCCGCTTTCGCCGCCGTCGGGGACGGCGGGGACGGCGCGGCCCTGCTCCGACACCCAGCACACCTGCCCGTCCGCCCGCACCAGGCGGTACTCCGCCTCGAACGGCTCGCCACGCGACACGGCGGCCTGCACCGTGTCCCACAGCTGCGCCCGGTCCTCCGGCAGCACCAGGTCGCCGAACGCCACCCTCGCGTTGCCCACCAGCTCCGCGGGGGTGTGGCCGGTGACGCGCTCCGCGCCCCGGCTGGCGAACTCCAGGGTCCAGCGCGGCTCGTTGCGGCAGCGGTACGCCATCCCCGGCAGGTTGCTCAGCAGCGTTTCCAGCGCCCGGCGGCTCTCGACCAGGGCGGCCTCGCGCCGGGCCCCGTGCGCGGCGTAGCGCACGGCACGCAGCAGCAGGGCGGCCGTGAGCTCGTCCCCCGAGATCACGTCCACGGCCCCCGCCTCGCGCGCCGCGCGGTCCAACGCCTCGTCCACGTGCGGCGCCAGGAGGATGAGGGGGGCGGGCCACCCCTCGTCGCGCCCGCGCCGGGCCAGCATGAGCCCCGCCTCCGGCCCGCTGTCCGCCACCCCCGCGTCCCACCCCCCCGCCGCCAGCAGCGCGGCCGCCTCGTCCACGCCGGCGACCTGCAGCGCCTGCACGCCGGGGTCTCCGTCCAGCAGCCCGGCCGCGTGCGCCGCCAGGGGAGTGCCGCCGGCCAGGAGGACTCGGATGGGTTTCTGCATCAGTGTAACGGGGCAGGCGCAAAAGGAACGGAATGCCGTCACATGCGACGGCGTGCGGCCCGGGGATTCGGACCCCCGCGGGGCGGGATTCCGGATCACGGTGGCGGGACGGGTGATCCCATGGAAGGACAGGACGGCTCAACCGGCGCGCATGGAAGAGAAAAGTTAGTACTCTAGCCGCCGGGCGCAACAGCGTGCGTCGTCCAGGGATGGCGCCGGGGCCCGGCCGGACGCTCCATCCGTTCCCCAGCGGCCGTCGGGTATGACAAAATTACGTGTGTATGGGCGGATTTGGATCGTACCCCGGGCGCGGGCCGGCACAGCCCCCGCGGCCGGCCAGCATTCCCGGACGGTCCCGGACTACGCGCCGCGCTCCATCTCCGACGCCACTTCGCCGCCCAGCAGGATGACGAGCGAGGTGACGTACATCCACAGCAGCAGGACGATGACGGTGCCCAGCAGGCCGTAGGTCGCGCTGTATGTGCCAAAGTTGGCCATGTACAGCCGGAACGCCAGCGACGCCGCCACGAACAGCACCGCGGCGATGGCCGATGCCTTGAGCAGCGTACGCTTGCAGCCGCGCTGGTCCTTGTTGGGGAGCACGTAGTAGATGAGCCAGAAGGTGGCGGTGATGAGCCCGAAGCCCAGCGGCACCTGCAGGATGCTCCACACCGTCCGCCCCGTGGCGCCCAGCCCCAGTGCGTCGGAGATGCCGCCGCCGGCCAGCAGCACGGCGCTGCCGGCCAGGAACAGGATGGCGCACGCGGCCAGCATCCCCACGGCCACCGCCTTCTTCTTGACGAACGAGCGCTCCGCGGTGATGCCGAAGGCGTCGTTCAGCGTGTCCTCCAGCGCGGTGAAGACGTTGGATCCCGCCCACAGCGCCAGCAGCAGGCCCAGGGAGAGCGGCCCCGGCGCGTTGCCGTGCACGATGTCGCTCACGAAGCCGCTCACCAGGTCCGACGCCTCCGCCGGGAGCGATGTCGTAAGCCGCCCCGTGAGCCAGTCGCCCGTGGCCGCGCCGCCGAAGAATCCCGTGAGCCCGAAGACCGCCATCAGGGCGGGAGGGAGGGAGAGGAAGAAGTAGTAGGCCACCTTGGCCGCCTGCCCGCTCAGGTCGTCCGCCTTTAACTCGTGCATCACCCGCTTCCACAGGGGCGCGGACAGGGGCAGCGGCGCCCGCTCCTTCGCCGCCCGCGCCTCCTCCTCCGCGTCTTCGGACGTCCCGCGCTGCTTCCGCGGCCGCCGGTGCGCCTCCTCCCCCGGCGCCCGTCCGCCGTCCGCCGTGCCCCGGGCGAGGCGGGCTGGGAGGACTGGTGCAGGGCCCCCGCGCTCGTCCGCGTCGGCGGAGCCCGTGAAGACGGCGCGGAATCCCTGCGCCTCCGCCCGCGCCCATTCGCCCGTGTTGCGGAGAGTCCCCAGCGTTTCCTCCGGCGAGAGGGGCGTCGCCTTCGCCTTCTTGACACCCGCCAGCGCCAGCCCCCCGCCGGCCGCCAGCAGGACGACGCCCACGACGAGCGCACCCAGCGCGTAGCGGTCGCCCATCCAATCCCCCACGCCGATGACGAGCGCCGCGAGCAGGACGAGCAGCCCGAGGAGCGCGGAGAACGCGCCGAGGACGACGAGCACGCCGTCGCGGGCCAGGGCGCTGACGTTTTGCCGGAGTTCCGCCTTCGCGAGCGCGAACTCCTGCCGCAGGAGGGCGGATGCGTCGCGCGAAAGGGCGCGGAACAGCTCACCCAGGGGCCGCTCCGGCGCGGGGGACGTGCCGTTGGGCTCCTCGTGGGCGGGGAAGGGAACGCCAGGGCCTCTTGGGGTGTCCATTTGCTGGATGGGGGCTGCGGAAGTGTCCAAAGTCTGTGCAGCGGCGACAGGCAACCATCGTACCCGTTGCCTGTGGCCTGTCTCCGTAGCAGATTGCGCGCAAAGAACGTCCACCTCTACCATGCGCCGGAGGATTGGATGAGACGGGTTTCGCAGACGGCGGCGGGCGTCGTCCTGTTTCGGAACGGGGGAGACACGCGGCGCTACCTGCTGATGCGTTCGGCGCTCACGCGGCGCCCCATCTGGGAATTTCCCAAGGGTGGGGTGGAGACGGGCGAGAGCGAGGCGCAGGCGGCGGTGCGCGAGTTGTGGGAGGAGTCGGGGATCGGCGAAGGGCAGATCCGCCTGTTCGAGGGGTATCGCGAAGAGGAGCGCTACGTCTTTACGCAGGGCAAGGGCGACCAGCGCACGCTCATCGTCAAAAAAGTGGTGTACTTTCTGGCCCGGACGGAGGAGGAGCGCGTGATCATCTCGCGCGAAGCCGAGGAGTACCGCTGGGCCACGTACGAAGAAGCCATGCGGCTCATCCGCTTTCCCGGCAAGCGACACGTGCTGGAGGTGGCGGAGGCGCTGCTGGGGGACGCGCACGCGCCGTATCCCGCGTAGGCGGAGGGGGGGAAGGGCGGGGAAGGGCGAAGGGTTGGATGGTATGGAAGCGGGGTTCCTCCTCCGGCGGGCCCCCTCCCCCCGGCTCTCTCCCCCCTCGTTCCTCGTGGAGAGGGGGAGAACCCGATTGCACGGAAGCTGGCTCTCTGCACCGGGCGGGGCGCCCCTCCCCCCGGCCCCCTCCCCGCTCGTTCCTCGCGGAGAGGGGGAGAACTACGCTGGCCCGAAAGCCTGCTTCCGCGCCAGGATGCTCGTCGAAGTATACACCCCCTCCCGCGCAGTTTGCGGGAGGGGGTGGACGAGCCTAAGCGAGGCCGGGGGAGGGCCCCCCAGCCCGCCACGCGAACGGGACCGTGCCTCCGCACGGTCCCTTCCGCACTTCCGCACTTCCGCACTCCGTCACGCACTTCCCGGCTCCCGGCCGAACCGGCGCAGCTCCTCCACGAAGCCGATGGCGTGGTTCACATTGTGGCCGGCGAGGTCCCGCATCAGGCGCTGGAGGCGCGGCGAGCGCTCCATCCGGTCCGCGTAGCGCCGGGACGCCCACACGGCCCCGGCGAGCACGGCCCCCCCGAAGAGCACGTTCGCCAGGATCCAGGCCTGGGAGAAGAGGACGTACGCGTCCACGCCCAGCACGCCTTTCACCAGGACGATGAGCGCCGGCACCCACAGCAGCGGCCCCAGCACGAGTGCCACCAGGGTGCCGCGCAGCCGTTCCAGGCGCAGCGCCTCCAGCCGGGATTGGATGGCGAGCACCGGCTGGCCGTAGTCCAACTCCCGCAGGACCGCGAACTGCCGGCCGGCCGTGATGGCCAGTGCCAGTGCGCACAGCCCCAGCATTGCCCCCGGCACGGCGAACCGGGCCTCCCCTGCGTGGCGCACCGTGAAGGATACCAGCCACACGAGCGCAGCCAGGGCGCCTAACAACTCCACCGCCAGCAGCCACGAAAGCCGCCCCACGGCTGTCTGCGCGCGGCCCAGCATGGTGATGCGCAGCAGGTGCGCGTTCAGTTCCAGACTCGCGTCGAGCTTGCGGTCGTAGGCCTGCCAGCTCTGCTTCATTTCGTCCAGCTCCATGATGCTCGTCCCTTGTCAGGTGTGGTTGGCGAAGTCGCGCCGGAGCCGCTGCTTGATGCGGCCGATGCGCGTGCCCACGTTGCTTTCGGAGATGCCGAGGATCTCGGCGATGGTGCCGTGGCGATGGCCGTCCAGGTACAGGATGATGAGCGCGCGGTCCAGTTCGCCCAGCTGGTCGATGAAGGCGCGCAGCTGCGGCAGCCGCTCGTCCTCCTCCGTGCCGGGCTCGTCCGCAGCGACCTGCAGGATGGAGTCTTCGGCCGGCACCACCGTGCGCAGCCACCGTGTCTCGCCGCGGTAGAAGGAGATGGCGACGTTCAGGGCGATGCGGTACATCCAGGTGGAAAAGCGGTACGCCTCGTCGTAGCGGAAAAACGCCCCCCACAGCTGCGCGACGATCTCCTGTTCCAGGTCCGCGCGGTCTGCGGGGGTGCGCGCGTACGAACTCGCGACCTTGTAGAGGATCTTCCTGTGCTCGTTGACGAGGGCGACGAACCTGCCCTGCGTTGCGGGATCCGGCACGCGGCTCCTTTCCGGGGGAACTCGGGGGATGTGTTCAGCGATGACCTGCGCCTGTCACATGATTCGCACGAGCCGCGCGAAAATCACATGTGCCGGTCCCCGCCCCGCGCCCGTTCGCCCATCAACCGAAGCGTCCGCCCCGGAACGCGAAAGGGACCGTGCCTTCGCACGGTCCCTTTCGCACTCATACCGAATCCCGCAGTTGATTGTGCACTCGGATTTCTACTGCGTTTCACACAGAGGGAAAGAGGTCACGGAGAACAGGCCGATCCTCCTTTCTTCAGTGTCGTCCGTGTGAGCGGGGAGTGCACAATTAATCCGAGGGTCTGGTATCACGCACTTCTGTCGCCCGTCACGCCGGCAACCGGACCGTGAACGTGCTCCCGGCGCCCTCGCGGCTCTCCGCCCAGATGCGTCCCTCGTGCTGCTCGACGATGGTGCGGCAGATGGCCAGCCCCAGGCCGCTGCCGCCCTTGTCGCGCGCGTCGGAAACGTCCACCTGGGTGAAGCGCTGGAACACCGCCTCCAGCTTGTCCGCGGGAATGCCGCGCCCCTGGTCGCGCACGGTAAAGGTGACGCCGCCCGCGTCCGCCGCGGCGGCCAGCCACACGGTGCCCCCCGCGGGCGAGAACTTGACCGCGTTGCCCAGCAGGTTCACCAGCACCTGGCACATGCGGTCCGCGTCCAGGCACGCCGTGGCGCGCGGCGGCGCCACCACCAGCAGCACGCCCGCCGACTCCGCCGCCGCGCGGACGGTCTCCGCCGCCTGCGTCATCACCTCGGCCACGTCGTAGGGGCGGCGCTCCACGCGCACGGCCCCGGAGCTCATCCGCTCCAGGTCCAGGATGTCGTTCAGCAGCCGCGCCAGCCGCTCGCTGTTGCGCGTGGCGATGCGCAGGGTGTGGCGCGCGCGCTCCGGCTGCTGGGCCATCAGCCCGCTCTCCAGCAGCCCCAGCGCCGCGCGGATGGAGGTGAGCGGCGTGCGCAGCTCGTGGCTGGCCACGGAGATGAACTCGTCCTTGAGACGCTCCCCCTCCCGGCGCTCCGTCACGTCGCGCCCCACGGCCTGCGCCGCCACCAGCCGCCCGCCGTCCCAGGTAAGGCGCACGCTGAGCTCCAGCCACAGCTCGCGCCCGTCCGGGGTCACGGCGGGGAGCTCGTGCGAGCCGGCCGCGCGGCGGCGGCGCAGCTGGTCGGCGAACAGGCGGCAGGCGCCGCGCCGGGCGTCGGGGCGCACCAGCCGCACCCACGACAGCCCCTCCATGGCCGCCGGCGCCAGCCCGAACAGGCGCGCGGCCGCCTCGTTGGCGTAGCGGATGATCCCGTCGCCGTCCGCCTGCACGATGAGGTCGCTGGCGTTTTCCACCAGGTGCCGGTAGCGGGCCTCGCTCGTGCGCAGCTCGCACTCCACCGCCTCGCGCCGGGCGATGTCCTGCTCCAGCGCCGCCGTCCGCGCGGCCACGGCCCGCTCCAGCGCCCGGTTCTGCTCGCGCAGCTCGCGGTACAGGAACGCCGTTTCCAGCAGGTTGTCGCTGCGGAGCAGGACTTCGGAGAGGTTGAAGGGCTTGGCCACGAACTCGTTGGCCCCGCGCTCCAGCGCCGCCTCGCGCGCCTCGCTGCTGGCGTCGCCCGTGAGCACCAGCACGGGCGTGCGCGTGCGCTCGTCGCGCAGGTCCCGAAGCCGGTCCAGCACGTCCAGGCCGCCCATCTCGGGCATGTGCAGGTCCAGCAGCATCAGGTCCGGCCGGTGCTCCGCGTACAGCCGCACGCCTTCCGCGGCAGACGTCGTGGCGATCACGTCCTCGCACCCCGAGCGTTCCAGGAAGCGCGTGAGCAGGCGCACGTTTGCCGGCTCGTCGTCCACGATGAGCACGGTGGCCCGCGCCAGCCGTTCGCGTGCGGCGCCCCCGCGCGGCAGCGCGTCCGCCTGCAGGTGCTCGCGGACTTCGCGGCGCGGTGCGGGTACGGCCGGGGCGGGCGGCGGAGGGGGCGCCCCGTAGGGCATCCGGGCAGCTTCGAGTATCATGGGCGGGTCCGGTTCAGGAGGGTGCCACCGCCTCTGGCAAACCCGGCGCCGCAGTTGTGTAGCAGACGCAAACTGTTGCAAATGCTAAGTTTACGTCGTGTTCATCCGCCTGCTCGGGATCCGTGGAATCGATCGTTTTCAGGACGGATGGAGCCAGTTCCGCAGGCAGATCCCGCATCCACGCGTCCGATCGCGCCGACGTCCGAAATCCGTACATCGACCAGGAATCGTGCGGCGACCCAACCGCCGAAAGATGGTCTCACGCGGAGACGCGGAGGACGCGGAGAACAAAATGAGAACGGCAACAGCAATCGCACACGGAGGGAACGGAGGTTAACAGAGGAACTGCCGGTCGTTCCCCGTTCCCCCCGCAGATCCCACATCATCATCGAAAGCGAAAAGGACCGCGCCCCGGCACAGTCCCTTTCGCACTTTCGCACTTTCGCACTCACGCACTTTCGCACTTCCGCACTTCCGCACTCACGCACTCACGACCGGAACCACCCCCATCTGCAGCCGCACCGTGAACACGCTGCCTTCGCCGAGCGTGCTTTCCCCCGTGATCGTGCCGCGGTGCCGTTCGGCCACCATCCGCGCGATGGCCAGGCCCAGGCCTGTGCCGCCCGCCGCACGCGCCGCGTCCGCCCGGTAGAAGCGGTCGAAGACGCGGGGCAGGGCATCGGGCGCGATCCCCAATCCCGTGTCCGCCACCGTCACCTCCACGCCGCCGCGGGGCACATCCGCCGCCAGCGCCGCGTCCTCCACCGTGATGGGCAGGTCGGACGGAAGGGGGCGGGCGGTGATGGTCACGGCACCCTGCTCCGTGAACTTGACCGCGTTGGAAACCAGGTTCAGGAACAGGCGCCGCAATGCACCCGCATCCCCCGTCACCATCAACTCCGGCGGGACGTCCAGCCGCACTTCCACGGGCTTGCCCATGGCCAGCGCCTCGCCCACGTCCTGCACGTCGCGCAGCACGGCGGCCAGGTCCACCGGCTCGTGCGTGGACCCGGCGGACTCGTCGCCGCGGGCCAGCACGAGCAGGTCCTCCACCAGGTGCAGCATGGAGCCCGTTTCGTCCAGCACCTCCACCAGCGTGCCCCGCAGCTCGTCCGCGGAACGGTCGCGGGCCAGGGCCACCTCCGCCGTGCCCCGGATGGCCGTCAGGGGCGTCCGCAGCTCGTGGCTGGCGTCCGCCGTAAAGCTGGTGAGGGCGCGCACGGCGGAATCCAGGCGCTCCAGCATCCCGTTGTAGGCCTGGGACAGCTCGCGCAGCTCCGCGGGCTGCCGGGGCACGTCCACCCGCCGCGCCAGCCCGCCGATCCCGATCTCCCGCGACGCCGTCACCAGCCGGTTCAGGGGCTGGAGGATGCGGTCCGCCATCGATCGCCCGGCCACGGCCGCCAGCAGCGCCGTCACGGGGATCAGCACGAGGGCAATCAGCGCGAACGACTTGAGCGCGTGCTGCTCCACGTCGCCCGTGCGGGCCACGACGATGTTCAGCATGTCGCCCGTGGCCAGCTGCGTCCGCCGCCGCAGCACCTCCACGGTCCCCTCCGTTGGCGGGAGCAGCTCCTCGTCCACGGCGATCACGGGAAGGCCGGGGGGGATGACGATGCGCTCGGCCGCGGCCGCCGTCTGCCGCAGCGACTGGGTGCCCGCGTTGGCCAGGGAGCGGCGCAGGATGGCATAGGTGGCGGCCGCGAACAGCGACAGCGCCACCAGCAGGATGGCACTGTAGCCGATGACGATCTCGCGCCGCAGGCTGCGCCGCCGAAAGGTCATTCCTCCGCCTCTCCGGCCGGTGCCTTGATGGCGTATCCCACGCCGCGAACCGTCTGGATGAGCCCGCGCTCGCGGTCGTCCAGCTTGGTGCGCAGGGAGTTGATGCAAACGTCCACGATGTTCGTCCCCGGGTCAAAGCGAATGCCCCACACGTGCTCCATGATGGCCGCGCGGGTGAGCGGCCGCCCGCTGTTGCGCAGCAGGTACTCCAGCAGCGCGTACTCCCGCGGCGTGAGCTCCACCGCGTGCGGCCCGCGCCGCACCTCGCGCGTGGCCGGGTCCATCTCCACGTCCCCCGCCTTGAGCGTGGCCGCCGCGCCCGGGCTGCCGAGCCGCCGGAGCAGCGCCCGCAGCCGCGCCGTGAGCTCGCTGAACTCGAACGGCTTGGTCAGGTAGTCGTCGGCGCCGGCGTCCAGCCCCGCCACCTTGTCCTCCGTCCGGTCGCGGGCCGTCAGCAGCAGCACGGGGAGCCGCACCTCGGCCTCGCGCAGGTCGCGCACGAGCTCCACGCCCGAGCGGCCGGGGATCATCACGTCCACCACCGCCGCGTCGAACCCCTGCGTGGTGGCCTTCTCGAACGCGGTGTCGCCGTCGGCCGCGATCTCCACCACGTATCCCTCCTCGCGCAGGCCCTTTTGCAGGAAGGCGAGGATTCGCGGATTGTCTTCTACGATCAGAATGCGCATCGGTGCCCTGGATTAAGAGCGGTTAAGAGAGGGCTAATCCTCCCCTAATCCCTTGCCGGAACGGGGGTTTGGACCCTGTGTAGCATGACACGGCAAGAGCATGTAGGCAACACGTCGAGACGAGGGGACAAGAGAACATGAACGGAACGCTTCGCAAGCTCGCCCTTCCTGGGCTGCTCGTCGCGGGGGCGGCCGGCGGGATGACGCTGGCCGACGTGGCCCGCGATCCCCTCCCCGACCTGGACGCGCAGTCGGCGCCCGTCGCGGCCGCGGTCGCCACCGCCGACGGCCTTTCGAGCGCCTTCCGCTCGGCCAGCAGCACGGCGCTGCCGGCGGTGGTGCACGTGCGGGTGGCGCAGGATGCCCGCGCCGTCCGCGGCGGCCAGGTGCCCGACGAACTCCGGGGCACCCCCTACGAGGACATGTTCCGCGGCTACGGCGGCGGGCAGGGCATGCCGCGCTCCGGCAGCGGCAGCGGCTTCATCATCTCGCCCGACGGCTACATCCTCACCAACAACCACGTGGTTGAGGGCGCGGACCGGGTGAACGTCATCATGGGCGACAAGCGCGAGTTCACCGCCCGCGTAATTGGCCGCGACCCCAACACGGACGTGGCCGTCATCAAGGTAGATGCCCGCGGCCTGCCCGTGGCCCGCATGGGCGACGCCGACCGGCTGGAGGTGGGCGACTGGGTGCTGGCGCTGGGCTACCCGCTGGACCTGGGGCAGACGACCACGGCCGGCATCGTGAGCGCCAAGGGGCGCAGCATCGGGATCTTCGGCCGCAACGGCGCCGAGGCGCCGCTGGAGCACTTCATCCAGACGGACGCGGCCATCAACCCGGGCAACAGCGGCGGTCCGCTGGTGGACCTGCAGGGGCGCGTGATCGGGATCAACAGCGCCATCGCGTCGCCCACGGGCTTCTACTCCGGCTACGGCTTCGCGGTGCCCATCAACCTGGCCCGCCGCGTGGCCGAGGACCTGATGCGCGACGGGCGCGTGCACCGTCCCATGATCGGCGTGGAGATCCGCGACGCCACGAGCGCCGACGCCGAGGTGTTCCGCCTGCCCTCGCCGGACGGCGCGGTGGTGACGGGCGAGCCCCGCGGCCCCGCGGCCCGCGCCGGCCTCAAGCTGGGCGACGTGATCGTGAAGCTGGACGGACAGCCCGTTCGCGGCAGCGGCGAGCTGATGGAGATGGTGATGCGCAAGCGCCCGGGCGACCGGGTGGCGCTGGAGGTGGTGCGCTACGGCGACCGCCGCCGCGTGGAGCTGCGCCTGGAGGAGTACACTTCCACGGCCGCGGCGGGTGCCGCCGAGCGCGAGCCGCGCCGCCCCGCGGTGCTGGAGGACCGCCGCGAGGCGGAGGCCGTGGAGCCCGGCAAGCTGGGCTTTCGTGCCGAGCGGGTGACGCCGGACATCGCGCAGCAGCTGCGGATGGACCGCGCGGAGGGCGTGGTGGTGTCGGAGGTGGACCCCTCCGGTCCGGCGGCGGGTGTGCTGGGCCGCGGGATGGTGGTGGAGCGGGTGAACGGCCGCGAGGTGCGGTCGCTGGACGACCTGCGGACGGCGGCGGACGCGGTGCGCCCCGGGCAGGCGGTATCGGTGCAGGTGCGGTTGCAGGACGGCAGGGAGACCATCATCAACTACCGCGCGAGGAGCTGAGGGAGCTCCGGACGCGGGCCGCGCGAGGGGTCGGGGGGCCCCGGACGTGGTCGGCCGTCCGCGGTGTCGGGGGGCATCGCGGCGGCCGTGGTGGTGGTTGGAGGGGATACACAGGAGGTGAATGGAAGGAGGCCGTTCCGCGAATATTGCGGGGCGGCCTCTTTCCGTTCGTGCGTGTGGATTATGATCCCGGATTCGGGACTAGAATCCTCTTTTTCGATGAGAGGAAGCGGTCATTCGGGATCCGGGACTGGAATCCGTTCCGGAAGCAGGCTGTCATTCCGAACGAGGAACGAGTGAGGAATCTACTGGGCCGTGGCAGGTGGGCCGCCTCCGAGCTAAAGCCTGCCCGGTGCACTTCGGGAGCGGGATCTCCACCGTGAAAGCCGGCACCGTGGCAGAGCGAATGAATTCGCCGCAACGACTACACAAAGTCCGCCTGCGCGGACCCCCGTCGCGGGCGGAGTGCCGTGGGGCGGGGCAGAGCACCTGCACGGGCGGAGCAGACTCCTCGCTCGGTGCCCGGGGCTCATGCACGGGAAGGGGTCCGGAGGGCGCCTCGCTCGGAATGATGGTCTCCGGCGCCTGACGGGTGTGGACCGTAGTTGAAGCCCCGTTCGGCGAGCGCAAGCGAGCCGAGACGGGGCTTATGGCTTTCCGAGCGGCGGGTTTACCCGCCCACCTTTCCGCCGGGACCATCCCCATCCGTTCCCCCCCGCTGCAGGGCTGTCCCCTGTCCCTGTCCCTGTCCCTATCCCCCGCAGTTCAATCCGTCGCCTCACTCCAGCCCGGGCACCACGTGCGCCAGGAACGCGTCCACCACGGCGGGATCGAAGTGGGTGCCGCGGCCGGCGGTGATCTCGGCCAGCACGCGCTCGCGGGCCCAGGCGGGGCGGTAGGGGCGGTCGCTGGAGAGCGCGTCGTACACGTCCGCCAGGGCCACGATGCGGGCACAGAGCGGAATTGCGTCGCCGGCGACGGCGCGCGGATAGCCGGTGCCGTCCCAGCGCTCGTGGTGCGCCAGGGCGATCGCCTCGGCCATGCGTACCATCTCCGACCGCCCTTCGCTCAGGATCTGCGCGCCCACGACGGTGTGGCGCTTCATCAGCGCCCACTCTCCCTCGTTCAGCTTGCCGGGCTTGAGCAGCACGCCGTCCGGGATGCCGATCTTGCCCACGTCGTGCAGGGGGGCCGTGCGGCGGATCATCTCCACCTCCGCCGCCGGCAGCCCCATCGCCACGGCGATGCGCGCGCTCAGGTCCGCCACCCGCCGCGTGTGCATCCCCGTGTCGTCGTCGCGCAGCTCGGCCGCGCGGGCCAGGCGCTCCAGCACCTCCCACGCGGTCGCCTCCAGCTCGTGCGTGCGCTCCTGGACCTTGCGCTCCAACTCGCGGTTCTGCTCCGCGACGGCCAGGTGCAGGCTGCGGGTGTGCAGGTGGTTCCGCACGCGCAGCAGCACCTCGTCCACCGCGTACGGCTTGCTGACGAAGTCCACGGCGCCTTCCGCCAGCGCCCCGATGCGCGCTTCCGACGTAAGGTCGCCGCTCACGATCAGGATGGGCAGGTACGAGCCCGCGGGGATCATGGGGCGCAGTCTGCGGATGACGTCCGTGCCCTCCACGTCCCCCATGTGCAGGTCCAGGACGACGAGGTCCGGGGCGAACTCGCGGAAGAGTGCCGGCACCTCCAGCCCGTTCAGCGTGGTGCGCACCTCCGCGAAGCCGGCGCGCGCCAGGATGCGCTCCAGCACGCGCAGGGCGCCCGCATCGTCGTCGGCGGCCAGGATCCGGGGCGTTTCGAGGGCCATCGGGGAGCGCGGTGCGAGAGGCACGGAGACGCCGGCGGCCCTTGCCGCTGGCACGATTGCTCCGCGCTCGCAATCTTTAGGCGCGCGCTCTGTCCGCCAATCCATCATTGCTGATGCCACGATCCATCCTCATCATCGACGACGACCCAGGCGTGCTCACGGTCCTGGGCAAGTTTTTCGGGCGCAAGGGCTGGGAGGTGTTCTCCGCGGGGAGCGGCGAGGACGGCGTGCGGACGTACGAGGCGCACCGTCCCGACGTGGCCCTGCTGGACCTGGACCTGCCCGGTCTC
>DASQZE010000290.1:0-18137 GCA_035638875.1 Longimicrobium sp. | reverse complement strand
ATACCGGATATCCGAGTTGAGTGTGCACTCAAAGTTTTAAGGAGGGGCTTCACGCGGAGAGCGCGGAGGACGCGGAGAACAGAATGAGAAACAGCAATCGCACACTGAGGAACAGAGGAACAGAGGTAACAGAGTACGACGGAAGTTCCTCTGTTACCCCTGTTCCTCTGTGTGATTTCAATCCGTTGTTGTCTCGACAGTTCTCCGCGCCTCCGCGTGAGACGGCAGTAAAGCTCCGTGTGCACCATGAATCGTGGAGTTCGGTATGACATGATGCGCCTCACGGACGCCACCGCGGCGGGCCAATCGTTGAGGTCAAGATCGAATCACTTTAACCTTGCAGCAAATCCATCAGGAGACGCGCCCATGCCTATACGCCGTATCAGCCGCAAATCATCCACGGTCACTCCCCCTTGCGGTGCGACGGAGAACCGGGATTGAACAGAAGCATTCGAGCCGCGCTTACAAGGAGGACGGCGTCAGCAAGGCCGAGCCTCGTGCCTGGCTGGAGCAACTGCGGGCACTCCGCGGCCACCCACTGGGATGGGTACGCGGAGACGCTGCAGCGGGATCGTGACGAATGGGATCAACGTTATTGACTGCGGTCCCACTGCTCGCCGGCACCTCGGCGCCGCCGCGAGGATCCTGAATGCTACGTGAACCGCCTCGCCAACTCGGCGGGGCGGTTGTAGTTTGGGCGCCTTCGCCGGATACGCGCCGGCGAGCCGATGAACGCAGCACCGTCCACGTCACGCCCGAGGCAGCGTGTTCAAAAAGATCCTGGTCGCCAACCGGGGCGAGATCGCCCTTCGCGTCATCCGCGCGGCACACGAGCTGGGCATGGAGGCCGTCGCCGTCTACTCCGAGGCCGACCGCTTGGCGCCGCACGTGCTCGCGGCGGACGAGGCCTACCTCATCGGGCCGCCGCCCAGCGCGCAGAGCTACCTGCGCGGCGACGTCCTCATCGAGGTCGCAAAGAAGTGCGGGGCCGAGGCCATCCACCCCGGCTACGGCTTCCTGAGCGAGCGCGCGCCCTTCATCCAGGCCGTGCGCGACGCGGGGCTCGTGTTCATCGGCCCGTCGCCGGAGGCGGTGACGGCCATGGGCGACAAGACGGCGGCCCGCTCGCGGATGATCGACGCGGGGGTGCCCGTGGTCCCCGGCACCAAGGAGGCGCTGGCGGACGCGGCCGAGGCACGGCGGCTGGCCGGCGGCATCGGCTATCCCGTGCTGCTGAAGGCGGCGGCGGGCGGCGGCGGCAAGGGGATGCGCGTGGTGCACGGCGAGGACGAGATCGAAAAAGCGTTCGACGCGGCGGGCAACGAGGCGCAGGCGGCGTTCGGCGACCGCTCCGTGTATATCGAAAAGTACCTGGAGGGCCCGCGCCACATCGAGATCCAGCTGCTGGCGGACCGGCACGGCAACACGCTGCACCTGGGCGAGCGCGAGTGCAGCATCCAGCGCCGCCACCAGAAGCTCATCGAGGAGGCGCCGTCCGCCGTCCTCACGCCGGAGGAGCGCCAGGCCATGGGCGCCATGGCCGTCGCCGCTGCGCGCGCCGTCCACTACGAGGGCGCGGGGACGGTGGAATGCCTGTACCAGGACGGCGAGTTCTACTTCCTGGAGATGAACACGCGCATCCAGGTGGAGCACCCCGTCACGGAGCTGGTGACGGGTGTGGACCTGGTGCAGTGGCAGATCCGCGTGGCGGCCGGTGAGGCGCTGCCGTGGACGCAGGAGGACGTGCGCTGGCAGGGGCACGCCATCGAGTGCCGCATCACCTCGGAGGACCCGTACAACTCGTTCCTGCCGTCCACGGGGCGCATCCGCAACCTCGTAGTGCCCACGGGGCCGGGGGTGCGCTGGGACGGCGGCATCGTGCCGGGCGTGGAAGTCGGCCTCTTCTACGACCCAATGCTGGCCAAGCTGATCGTGCACGCGCCTACCCGCATCGAGGCCATCGACCGGATGAAGCGGGCCCTGCTGGAGCTGCGCATCGAGGGCGTGGACACGGCCGTCCCGTTCCACCTGCGGGTGATGGACGAGCCGGACTTTCGCGCGGGCAAGCTGGACATCCGCTACCTGGACACGCACGACCTGCTGGCGGACGAGCCCTCGGAGGAGTCCATCCGCGTGGCGGCGCTGGCGGCGGCGCTGCTGGAGGAGGAGCGTCGGACGCAGCGCAACGTGCCGCGCGTGCAGGCGTCCACGGCGGCGACCGGCGCGGGCGGCAGCGCATGGAAGCGGGCGGGGCTGGGCTGGAGAGGGCGGTGAGCGAGCGTCGTCCGCTCGGGCCTCGGCGGGGCGGGGGAGGACGCGGCGTATCAGGCTCGCCCGGGAAACCGGGGGGAGCCGGGGGACCGCGCCGTCCGCCGTCGCCGGTGACCCTGCGCATCGACTCCATCGCGGCGGGGGGCGAGGGGGTGGGGCGGCTGCCGGACGGGCGCGTGTGCTTCGTCCATCGCACGGCGCCGGGCGACCTGGCGCAGGTCATCCTCACGGAAAAGCGCGACCGATGGACGCGCGGGCGGCTGCTGCGCGTCATCGAGCCGTCGCCCGAGCGGCGGGACGCGCCGTGCCCCTTCTACGCGCGCTGTGGCGGGTGCACGCTGGAGCACATGCCGTACGACGCGCAGCTTCGCGCCAAGTCGCGCATCGTGGCGGATGCGCTTACGCGGATCGGCGGGCTGGCGGTGGAGGCGCCGGAGGTGGTGCCGTCGCCGTCGGAGTTCCGCTACCGCAACCGCGTGTCGTTCGCCCTGCGGCGCAAGGAGCACGGGCGCGTGGTCGCGGGCTTCCATGCGCTGGGCGAGCCGGACGAGATCGTGGACCTGGACGGCAGCTGCCTGCTGTTCGAGGAGGCGATCGGCCGCGTGTGGGACGACATCCGCGCCAGCTGGGGGCCGGACGCACGCCGCCTCCCCTCGGGCGCGCAGCTGCGGCTGACGCTGCGGGCGAACGCGTCGGGCGCCGTGGCGCTGCTGGTGGAGGGCGGATACATGCCCGGCCGGCCGGAGGAGCTGATCGAGGCTGTGCCGGGGCTCGTTTCCGTGTGGCACCGGCCGGGCGAGGCGCCGGCGGGGCTGATCGCGGGCGCGCCGGGGCTGCCGGAAACGTG
This sequence comes from Longimicrobium sp., assembly GCA_035638875.1. GTDB lineage: Bacteria > Gemmatimonadota > Gemmatimonadetes > Longimicrobiales > Longimicrobiaceae > Longimicrobium. The sequence goes on along the minus strand of DASQZE010000290.1, from coordinate 15,019 downwards.
GGGCGACGAGACGGTGGAGCTGAGCGGCGCCGCGTTCCTGCAGGTGAACCGCGCGGCGGCGGCGCTGCTGGAGGCGCACGTGATGGATCTCGCCGGCGACGTCAGCGGACTGCGGATCGTGGACGCGTACTGCGGCATCGGGCTGCACGCGCGCCGCTTTGCCCGCGCGGGGGCCAGCGTGACGGGGATCGAGCTGGATCCGGATGCCGTGGCGGAGGCGCGCCGGGCGGCGCCGAACGGCGCCGTCTTCGTCGAAGGCCCGGTGGAGGCGCTGATCGCGGACCACCTGCCCGCGGACCTCGTCATCCTCAATCCGCCCCGCGCGGGGATCGCGGGAGAGGCGGCGGACGCGCTGGTGGCGGCGCCCGCGGTGCGCATCATCTACGTCTCCTGCAACCCGGCCACGCTCGCCCGCGACCTCAAGCGGATGGCGCCCGCGTACCGGCTGGAATCCATCCGCTCGTTCGACCTCTTTCCGCAGACGGCGCACGTGGAGTCCGTCGCGCTGCTGGTGGCGGCTACGTAGTGCCCGAACGCGGCGAGACATGATATGACAGCGGGCCCCGGAGCTCTTCCGGGGCCCGCTTTTTCTTTTTTGCACGCCGATCAGAGGAGACCGCGCTCAGCAGAGGCGCAGGGAGTGGCAGTCGTATCCACGGGTGAACGTCACGCTCCCCTGCGTGTCGCACAGGCATCCGGTGACTTCGGAATCGGAGTACTCCTCGTTCTGCTCCTGGTTCGCCCGCACCGTGCCGATTTCGTCCGTGGTTTCAGCGGTTCCAAACGACTCGACGTTCAGCGCATCCAGGTTCAGCTTCAGCTTCCGCATCGTGGTGCCTTCGCAGGAGTGGTGTGCCGCCGCCGCACGGGTGATCCGCGCGGTGGCCCGAACGCTTCCGTTCATCGTGAGCGGAAGCAGATCAGGGAAAGCCGTCGTGGACGGAAGCATCCCGCCCGCGGCTCATTTTTACCGATGCTTGGACGTTTGATGATGATACGGGGTGGCCTACCCCCGGGCCTGGTTCATCCCGGGCAGCCGGCGCCGGTGCAGCCGGGCTTGTCCGACGCGCCGCAGATGCAGGTGATGGTGAAGCAGTCGAACCACCAGCGAGTTCCGCCGTCGGTGTTGGCGTCCTGGTCCTGCTGCTGGTCGTGCGCATGCACGGTGCCGCGCTCCAACGGCTCCGCGGCGGTCTCGAACGACTGGACGCGGAGGGACTTGACCTGCAGGGTCAGCTTCTTCATGGGCGGTCCGGAGGGGGAACGAGGGTGCGACGGGGGCCCGCGGCCAAGCCGTGGAGGGGGGCAGACTGCGCGCGGGATGGATTGGGGTGCGCACGCAAGCTTCCGCGGGCCGGGACGGGTGTCAAGCAAGCCCGCCCCGTTCGTGCGGGGTAGGCCAACCCTCGGCACAAAGCGGGGGCCGCCGGACAATTTCTCCGGCGCCCCACTCGTTCCCGGCCGTGGCGGGCCCGGCCCTACGCAGCCGCTCCCCGCTCGACGCCAGGGGTCAGCACACGCGCGTGGGGAGCACGCACCCCGGGGCGTACGACGGTTCGCCCGTGCATGCGACTGGAAGGCACGATGCGTCCGTGACGCACCTGCCCTGGCAGGACTCGCCGTCGTAGGTATAGTGACATACGCACGATTTGCCGACGGTGTTCGGCTGCGGCTCCGCCGGGCACGTCACCGTGGCCAACCCGCGCACGGTGCCACGCACGCGGTCATCCGCATGCGAAGTCGCAAACGACTCCACGCGCAGGGAATCCAGCTGCAGGACGAGCTTTTTCATCGTATCCTCCGTGTAGTGGCCGTTCCGCGGCAGAGACGAAAGGCGGGCCGCCGGACATGTCGTCTAGCGGACCGGCGCTGCCTGGCGGCCCCACGGGACGACGGTGGATTTGTACGGATCCACCGTCTGCCGCAAACACGAGCCAGGCGTTTGTCGCTCCCGCGCGGTGTTATGCGCTAAATCGCGGATTGTGACGCATAACGGCATTTGCATGATGCTCGTCGGTGCTCGTTCAGGTCAATGGCGCAGCGGGGCCAATCCGTGAGGCGGTGCCTCGGCGATTCTGTACCGGGGACGAACGCGCCGCGGTCTGGGCTTGCGTGCGCGCCTGCCCGCGAGCACCTTGCTGCGCTCTTTTCCGATGACTCTCCATCCGACCGCTGGACCTGATCGCATGCGCTACTTCGTCACCGTCGCCGGGCGCGACGTGGAGGTGGACCTGACCGGCGCCACGCCCGCGGTGGACGGCACGCCCGTGGACGCGCACCTCACGGCGCTCCCCGGCACCCAGACGCGCCACCTGCTGGTGGACGGCCGCTCGCACGCCATCACGGCCGCACCCGGCGACCGGCGCGGGCGGTGGCACGTGGGCGTGGGCGCGGAGCGATTCACGGCGGACGCGGTGGACGAGCGCACGCGCGCCATCCGCGAGATGACCGGCGGCGCCGACGACGTTGCGGACAAGACCCTCGTCGCGCCCATGCCCGGCCTCGTGGTCAAGGTGGAGGTAGAGGTCGGCCAGGCCGTGAAGGCGGGTCAGGGCGTGGTGGTGGTGGAGGCGATGAAGATGGAGAATGAGCTCAAGGCCCCCGCCGACGGCGTCGTGGCCAGCATCGCCGTGCAGCCCGGGCAGACCGTGGACAAGGGCGCGGTGCTGCTGGTGCTGGAGTGATGGACTGCAGTACCAAGTACCAAGTACCAAGTACCAAGTAGCAGGATGAGGATGATCAGGATCCATTCGCTGCTCGCGACTGTCGTGTTGATCGGATGCGCTGCAAGCCCGGCGCGGGCACAGCAGCCGGCCGTGGACCTGAGCACGCCGGAGGCGGCGCTGCGCAGCTACTGGCGGATGCAGGACGCGCTGGATTCCGTGGCGGCGAGCATCGTCACGGGGCCGGCGGACCGCGATCCGTTCGCGGCCGTGCGCCGCGCGTACGAGCAGACGGTGGCCGGGCGCGCCCGCGACGTGCTTGCCTCGCCCTTCGTGCGGCAGACGTACGGACGCGAGGTGGAGGCGGTGGACATGGCCGGCCCCACGCGCGCGCTGGTGATGACCGTCATCCGCAACACCACGCCGCTCCCGGCTGGCGCCGCGCTCACCATCGAGCAGCAGGAGCTGCGCGGCGACGGCCAGCAGTTCCGCTACCTGTTGGAGCGCGAGGGCGACGCGTGGCGCATCACGCAGGTCCAGCTCTGGGACGACCTGGGCTCCGGCTGGCAGGACATCCTGGTGGACGGGATGACGACCCCCGTGTTCGCGCGCTGGTAGCCGGCGCGACCGCATGAACAACCGAGGCCGGCGGATGCGCATCCGCCGGCCTCGTCGTTTGCGTGGATGTGCGGAGCGGTGGGGATTGGAATCAGCCGGCGGCGAGACCCGGGCCGATTCGGATCAGCCTGCGGGATGAAGTCCGGGCAGAGCGAATGAATTCGCCGCAACGACTACACGATGTCCGCCTGCGCGGACTCTCCGGCACGGGCGAGTGCCACGCCTCTGGGCCGCAGCCCTCGCAGGGGACGGTTTTCTCCCCTCTCCGCGAGGAACGAGCGGGGAGGGGCCGGGGGAGGGGCCGCCCGCTGCCGGCGCGAGGTATGTGAGTCTGTGAGGAATCGTAGTTCTCCCCCCCCCTCCCGGCGGCACCTGGCACCAGGCACACCTGGTACTGGGCACTGGGCACTGGGCACTTGGTACTCGGCACTCTTCGGACGCTGGCGGCTCCACGGGGCCGCCTCTATACTTTCCCCATGCCATCTCGCGCCCCCGACGACCTGCCGATCCCACCGCCGCCGCGGGAAGGCGGGCCGTCGATGCTGGACCTGGTCCGGCTGAGCCGCGACGTGGTGTTTCCGCCGGGCGGCGAGGAGCTCTACCGGCAGATCGCCCGGCTTACGGAGCTCAACGCGAAGAACGAGGTGCTGGACGCGGCGTGCGGGCGCGGCGTGAGCACGCTCTACCTGGCCAGGGCGTTCGGGGTGAGCGGCGTGGGCGTGGACAGCGATCCCGTGCTCGTGCGCCAGGCCCAGGTGCGCAGCCGCGACGAGGGGATGGAGGGCGCCTTCACCTTCGAGACGGCGTCGCTGGACGACCTTCCGTACCGCGACGGCACCTTCGACATCGCCATCGGCGAGATCGGCCTGGCGGCCTCGGCAGACCCGGCGCGGGCGGTGAGCGAGCTGGCGCGGGTTACGCGGCCGCACGGGTGCGTCATCCTGGTGCAGCTCATCTGGACGGGGAACGTGGACCCCACCCGCCGCGAGATCCTGGTGCAGCACCTGGGCGCGCGGCCCATGATCCTGGTGGAGTGGAAGCAGCTCCTGCGCGACGCGGGGGTGGTGGACCTGACGGTGGAGGACTGGTCGGACGCGCCGTCGCCGTTTCGCCCCACGGCGGCGGCGGGGGCGCCGTTCCCGGACTTCTCGGAGCTGTTCACCCCGCGCGAGCGGCTGGCGATCCTGCTGCGGGCGTGGAAGCGGTGGGGATGGAAGGGCGTAAAGGGCGCCGTGATCCGCGAGCGGGAGATCCACCGCCTGCTGACGGAGCGCGTATTGGGACTGTCGCTGATCAAGGGAACCAAGTGGCCGCACGACCTCACCATCCCGTGAGGGCGGCCCGCACCGTGAACGAACCCCGATGGCCGTCGTAGACCAGACCGTTTCGCTGACCGCCGAGACCGTGGAGCGCATCCGCCAGGAAGTGCGCAGCCACGGGGCCGACGGCTGGCTGCTGTTCAACTTCCAGGGCTCCAACGCCGTGGCGAGCAACCTCCTGGGGCTCCCCGCCATGACGCGGCGCTGGTTCGTATGGCTGCCGGCGGAGGGCGCGGCCGTGGCCATCACGCACCGCATCGAGCAGCAGCCGTGGAGCACGTGGGTGGGCGAGAACTGGCCCTACTCCTCGTGGCGCGAGCTGGAGTCGCGGCTGGCGCAGCTGCTGGGCGGCAATCCGCGCGTGGCCATGGAGTACGCCGAGCGCGACGCCGTGCCGTACGTGGACCGCGTCCCCGCCGGCGTCATCGAGATGGTGCGCGCGACGGGCGCCAAGGTGGTGACCTCCGCCGACATGGTGAGCGCGTTCTACGCCCGCTGGAGCGCCGAGGGCGAGGCCAGCCACCGGCGTGCCGCGCTCCACGTGTACGAGGTGGCGCACGAGGGCTTCCGCCGCATCGCCCGGGCGCTCCGTGACGGGCAGCGGGTGACGGAGTGGGAGATCCGCAGCTGGATCAAGGACGAGTTCGCGCGCCGCGGCATCACGGTGGGCGGCGACGCCATCGTGGGGGTGAACGGCAACGCGGCCAATCCGCACTACGCGCCGTCGGCCGAGAAGCACGACGAGATCCGCCCGGGCGACCTGGTGCTCATCGACCTGTGGGGCAAGGAGGACGACGCGGCCATCTACGCCGACCAGACGTGGATGGGCTTCGCGGGCGAGACGGTGCCGGAGCGCATCGCCGGCCTGTTCGCGGCCGTGCGCGACGCGCGGCTGGCGGCCATCGACCTCATCCGCCGCCGCCACGCCGCGGGCGAGGAGATCGCGGGGTGGGAGGCGGACGATGCGTCGCGCGACGTGATCACGGCGCGTGGCTGGGGCGAGTACTTCATCCACCGCACGGGGCACTCCATCGACCGCGAGCTGCACGGGTCCGGGCCCAACATCGACAATCTGGAGTCGCGGGATACGCGGCGGCTGATCCCCGGCGTGGGCTTCAGCATCGAGCCCGGCATCTACCTGCCCGGCGACGTGGGATTCCGCACGGAGGTGAACGTGTGGATGGGGCCGGACGGGCCGGAGGTCACCACGCCGGAGCCGCAGACGGAGGTGTACGCCCTGCTGTCCGACCCGCGCTTCGCCTGATGTCCGCCGAGCCGATCCCCCTGCCGCGCAAGGCGCCCGCCCACGGGTGGGCGCTGCTGGCCGTGCTGCGCGCCCCCGCCGACGACGCGTGGGACGCCGCGGATCCCGCCCTGGGCGTGGAGCTGGTGCCGGAGGCGGGACTGGCCGCGCTGGTGGCCCCCGCGTCCGCGCCGGGAGACGATGCCGAGCCGGAGCAGGTGGCCGCGCGGCACTGGGAGGTGCATCGCGCCCTCCTGCGGGGCGACGTGGTGCCCGCGCCCGTGGGCGTCGTGTTCGATTCGCAGGATGACGTGCGCGCGTTTCTGAACGAGTCGCACGCGGGGCTCAGCGGGGCGCTGGAGCGGGTGGCGGGGCGATGGGAGTTCCGGCTGCACGTGGACGTCGTCGATCCCGCGTTCAGCCCGCAGCTGGCGCTGGACCTGGCGACGCACATCTACGCGGAGCTGCGGCGCATCGCCGTGGCGGCCAACACGCTGCCGCAGGTGAGCGGCCGCATTCTGAGCGCCGCGTTCCTGGTGAACCGCGGCTCATCCTCCGCGTTCCAGGACCGCCTGGAGGTGCTGGCCCGGCTGAACAGCGCGCTCGGGCTGGACTTGACCGGACCGTGGCCGCCGTACGACTTCGTGACGATGGCCCCGCAGCCGGTGGTGAGCGGGAGCGGGCCGGCGTAGATCCGGCCTGAGCGGCTACAGCCGCCGCAACGACTGCGAAAAGCCTCACAAACTGCGTGAGGCTTCACCTGCAGAACGACGAGTGTTTGCCGCGCGCACGGAAACCCGTCGAAGTTTATACCCTCTCCCACGCAGTTTGTGGGAGAGGGTGCGAGCCTGAGCGAGCGGGTGAGGGCCACCGGCGGCGCGCGGCACAAACCCAGTCGTTCACACGATCTTCCGACATGAAGCTGACCTTCGACGTCATCGAGCTGAACACGAAGCACGCGTTCAACATCGCGCGGCAGGTGGCCCCGCCGGCACGCGAGATGGTGTGGGTGCGCGTGGCGGACGACGACGGCACCGAGGGATGGGGCGAGGCGTCGCCACAGGCCTTCTACGGCGAGACGGCGGATACGGTGCGCGCCGTCCTCCCGCGCCTGGCCGATGCGCTGCAGTCCGCGTCCCAGGGCGACGTGTTTGCGCTGGAGGCGGTGGACGCTGCGCTTCACCACACCATCGCGCACCACGGATCGGCGCGCGTGGCCATCAGCGCGGCGCTGCACGACCTGGTGGGCAAGAAGCTGGGCGTGCCGGTGTGGAAGCTGTGGGGGCTGGAGCCGGCCGCGGCGCCGAAATCCTCGTTCACCATCGGCATCGACGCGCTGGAGGTGATGCGGCAGAAGGTGCGCGAGGCGGCCGCGTATCCCATCCTCAAGATCAAGGTGGGCACGGACCGCGACCGGGAGATCCTGTCGATGATCCGCGAGGAGGCACCGGACAAGACGATCCGCGTGGATGCGAACACGGGATGGACGGCCAAGCAGGCCATCGCGGCCATGCCCATGCTGGTGGATTTCGGCATCGAGTTCGTGGAGCAGCCGCTCCCCGCGCACGACCTGGCGGGCCTCAAACTGCTGCGCGACCACTCGCCGCTGCCCATCATCGCGGACGAGTCGGTGGAGAACGCGACGGACGTGGCCAAGCTGGCGGGCGTGGTGGATGGCGTGAACATCAAGCTCGCCAAGTGCGGCAGCCTGCGCGAGGCCATTCGCATCGTGCACGCGGCGCGGGCGCACAACATGAGCGTGATGCTGGGATGCATGATCGAGTCGACGCTCGGCATCGCGGCCGCCATCCAGCTGACGCCGCTGGTGGATTACGTGGACCTGGACGGTGCCGCGCTGCTGGCATCCGACCCGTTCGAGGGGCCGGGCGTGGAGGCGGATGGGAGCCTGCGGTTCAACACGGAGCCGGGGCTGGGGGTGAGAACGGCAGGGAATAGGGAATAGGGAATAGGGAATAGGAGACAACGACGCGGCTGGTGGCTGGCCAGCATCCGGCCGGGCGAATGAATTCGCTGCAACAAACACACAAAGTCCGCCTGCGCGGACTCCCGTCGCGGGTGAGTGCCATGCAGGCGGCGGGGGATCTGGCGGGGACGGGTCGCCGGCTCTGAGGTCGGCCGCAGTTCAAGCAGTTGAAGCCCCGTTCGGCGAGCGAAAGCGAGCCGAGACGGGGCTTCTGGCTTTCCCAGCGGCGGCTTTAGCCGCTCAGGTTCCGTGCCGGGGCCACGTTTCCGATCTCCGACCCCTCGCGATCGGAACCCCGAGGGTACAGATTGTCGGGCCGTTGCAGGCTATCCCCTGTAACCTGTCCCCTGTAACCCGCCGTTCAGCGCCGTTGCAGCCTATTCCCTATTCCCTATTCCCTGCTGTCACAGTTGTTCGTCGAAGTCGCCCTTCCGCTCCCCGTTCCGCGTACCTTCACGTACGCCGTCCCGCCCGCGCTGCGCGCCGCCGCGCGACCGGGCGCGCGCGTGCTGGTGCCGTTCGCCAACCGCGAAAAGATCGGGTGGATCGACCGGGTGGTAGAGACGGCGGAGAGGCCGGAGCGCGCGAAGCCCATCTCGGCCGTGCTCGATGCGCAGCCCAGCGCGACGAACACCATCCTGCGCCTGAGCCGGTGGATTGCGGACTACTACCTGGCGCCGCTGGGGCAGGTGATCCGTACGGCGCTCCCCGCCGGGCTCACCGATTCGTCCACCGACTTCGTCTCCCTGGCGCGCGAGCCGGAGGGGATGGAGCTGTCGCCGCAGGAGCAGAAGCTCGTCGCTTGGCTGGCCGGGCGCGAGGGGCCGCAGCCGCTGCCGCGCGTGCGCCGGGAGCTGGGGGAGCGCGCGTGGTGGCCCACCATCCGCCGGCTGGAATCCGAAGGCGTCGTCCGCGTGGACACGGAAGGGCCGCGCGTGGAGCCGCCCGTCCGCACCCGCCGGGTGATCCGGATCGCCCGCGAGCTGCCCACGCTGCTGGCGCGCGAAGAGGCGTTCGGCCGGGCGAAGCGGCAGCGCGAGGCGTACGAGATGATCGAGGGGCTGGGCGGCCGGGCGGAATCCGCGCACCTGCAGGAGGCGCTGGGCTTCAGCCCCGAGGTCATCCGCCAGCTGGTGAAGAAGGGGCTGGCGGAGACGGAGGACGAGGTCGTGCCGCGCGACCCCTACGCCGCCATGCCGGCGGGCGAGGCGCCACGCCTGACGCCCACGGAGGCGCAGGCGGGCGTCATCCACACGCTCGTGCAGGCCAGCCGCACGCGCAAGCCGGGGACGTTCCTCCTCCGCGGCGTCACGGGATCGGGAAAGACGCTCGTCTACATCGAGCTGCTGCGCGAGGTGGTGGACCGGCAGGGCAAGACGGCCATCGTGCTCGTCCCCGAGATCTCGCTCACGCCGCAGACGGTGGGGCGCTTCAAGGCCGTGTTCGGCGACCGCGTGGCCGTCCTCCACAGCGCCCTCAGTGACGGCGAGCGGTACGACGAGTGGCGTTCCCTGCGCGCGGGGGAAAAGCGGATCGTGGTCGGCGCGCGCTCGGCGATCTTTGCGCCGCTGGACAACCTGGGCGCCGTGATCGTGGACGAGGAGCACGAGGGCTCGTACAAGCAGGGGGAGGCGCCGCGCTACCACGCCCGCGAGGTCGCCGTCGTCCGATCGATGATCGAGGGCGCCGTGTGCGTGCTGGGCAGCGCCACGCCGTCGCTGGAGAGCTGGACCAACGCCAGGGCGGGCAAGTACAACCTGGTGGAGCTGCCGGAGCGCGTGGGCGGGCAGCCGCTTCCGCCCATCCGCATCATCGACCTCAAGGCGGAGCGCAAGCGCGTCAAGGCGAGCACGGGGCCGCTGCAGGAGCCGGGGCCGGTCGTGCTGGCGGACATCCTGGTGGAGGCCGTGCGCGAGCGGATCAAGCGCGGCGAGCAGACCATCCTCCTCCTCAACCGCCGTGGCTACGCCACCTTCGTGCAGTGCCGGGAGTGCGGCCTGGTGTGGCACTGCCCGCAGTGCAACGTGTCGCTCACGTACCACCGGCGGCGGGCGCGGCTCACCTGCCACTACTGCCTGCACGAGGAGGCGTCGCCCACGATCTGCGCGGGGTGCGGGTCCGGCGACCTGAGCTTCAAGGGCGTGGGGACGGAGCAGGTGGAGCGCTCGGTGGAGGAGGCGTTCCCCGCCGCGCGCATCGCCCGGATGGACGTGGACACCACCGGCGGCAAGTGGGCGCACCACACCATCCTGGGGCGCGTGGAGCGGGGCGAGGTGGACATCCTGCTCGGCACGCAGATGATCGCCAAGGGGCTGGATTTCCCCAACGTGACGCTCGTGGGCGTGATCAACGCGGACACGGGGATCAACCTTCCCGACTTTCGCGCCACGGAGCGCACCTTCCAGCTGCTTACGCAGGTGGCGGGGCGGGCAGGGCGCGGGCCCAAGGGCGGGGAAGTGTTCATCCAGACGGCGCTCCCCAACCACTACGCCATCGAGTCCGCCACGGACCACGACTTCGTGGGCTTTGCGGAGCGCGAGCTGGAGACGCGGCGCGAGCCGGCCTATCCGCCGTTCTCGCGGCTGGTGAACGTGGTCATCAGCGGGCTTGACGAAAAGGCGACGCAGGAGGCGGCCGTGGCCGCGGCGGACTGGGTGTCGGGGCTGCTGACCTCGCGCGGGGTCAAGGGCGTGGCGTTGGTGGGGCCGGCGCCGTGCCCCATCGACCGCATCCGCGCGCGGTGGCGGTGGCACTTCATCCTGCGCGGCACGAGCCCCAAGACGCTGGGAAAGGTGGCGCGGTACCTCTTCGAGCGGTACAGCATGCCCGCGAACAAGGCGGAGCTGCGCATTGCGCTGGACCGGGACCCGGTGGCGCTGCTGTAGGATTCCTTCACGACGGAAGAGCTGGCATCGTGCACCGGCGGGGCGCCCCTCCCCCCGGCCCCCTCCCCGCTCGTTCCTCGCGGAGAGGGGGAGAAGTGCGGGGGCTGATCGGCGCGGTTTGATCGACGGCAATCCGCGTAACCCACGGCACCGGGTCGGGATGGACCCGTCGGCGAAGGCCGACATCATGTTTTCGGAGCCGCGATTTCAATCGCCGTTGGACCTTTCGGAGCCGCGATTTCAATCGCCGTGGGACCTTCCGGTGCCCGATTTGAATCGCTGTGGGACCATCGTGGGACCGGCGTAGTGCCGCCGCCCGCCCGCTGCAGATCGCCATACGCGCGCATCGTTTTACCCCATCTTGCCATGATGGCGGAAGGGCTCTTTGCATCTGAAATTTTCTGTTTCGGATAACGATGTCCCGCCGCAGTCGATCCCATTCACCCTTCACGGAATCCGTTCCGGACAGGGGCAACCGCAAGTCAGTGTGACAGATAGCTTTCACTGCCACGAAGAGCTGCATCAGTACAGGCGTTTACATTCAGGCCGGATGAAATTTACGAAAGTTGGCGGCGAGTGCGGTGACAAAACTCCTCCGAGGTGCGATACTAAGAAAACCACGCGGAACGATGCGTGGAGCGGCTGCCATCCAGCGCAGCCGTTTGTCCCAACCAAAATCGCAACCAACGGAGATTTCTCATGAAGAAGCTGTCGCTGAACGTCGAAGCCCTCCAGGTGCAGTCGTTCGCCACCGCGGAGGACCGCGTGGTTTCCAACGGCACCGTGCACGCCTTCGTCAAGAAGACGGGCCTGCAGGACACCAACTGCTCGGCCATCGACGCCTGCGCCTCGGCGCGTGGTTGTACGGAGCTGGCGACCTGCGTCGGCTGTGAGGAGACCAACACCTGCGAGTCGTACAACGACGCCTGCCCCACCGGCCGTGGCTGCAGCTCGCTGTTCCCCTGCTGATCACCGGCTGATGCCCCGTTCGCTCCGGCGGGCGGGGGCGCTGGTCGTCGATCCGTAAAAAGCCCCGCCCCGGCAGCAATGCCGGGGCGGGGCTTTCGTTCATCCGCCGGGCGGCTCCGTCAGTACGGGCAGCTGTCCGGGTTGGGGCAGGTGTACTGGCCGCAGAGGGTATTGGCCGTGCCGCCGCCGGTGCCCGTGCCGTAGCACTGCTCCCAGTTGCAGGTGCGCTGACCACAGTCCGTGTGGTAGCACGACGCGTACTCGTGCGTGGCGTACGCCACGCAGCCGGGATCGCCCGTGTTGTTGCCGCGCACGGTGCCGCGCAGCGTGCCGTCCTTGCCCGCGGTGGAGAAGGAGTCCACCGACAGCTCCTCGATCTGCAGCTTCATCTTCTTCATCCGTGCCTCCAGGAGGGGTGAGGGAATCGATTGGCGGAAACGAATGATCGGCGGACAGGGGCCGATTGGAAAGGATTTCGTCAGCCGGCCATCCGCCCAGGCCTGAACACGGCCCGTCCGCCATTCCGCCCGCGTCTTGCAGATGCTTCCGCCGACCCTCCGTCCGCGCCACGCCCGACCCGGAGATCCGCCGTGACCATCCGCCGCATCCGTCTCACATCCATCGCATTCTTCCTCCCGCTCCTCGCCTCGTGTGCATCGGCCGGTGTGCGGACGGGTGTCGTGCCGCGCGAGGGGTTCATCGCGAGCGCGGACGGGGTGCGGCTGTACTACCGCGTGGCCGGTTCGGGGCCGGACACCATCGTCGTGATCAACGGCGGGCCGGGGGTGGGGCACGAGGTGCTGGCGCCGGACGTGGCGCCGCTGGAGGCGCGGCACACGGTCGTCTTCTACGACCAGCGGGGCGGCGGGCGCTCGGGGCTGCCGGACACCACGATGCTGGGGATGGACCGCTTCGTGGAGGACCTGGACGCCGTTCGGCGGCACCTGGGGATGGAGCGGATGTCGCTGCTGGCGCACTCGTACGGGCCGCTGATCGCCGCGTCGTATGCGCGGGCACACCCGGAGCGGGTGGAGCGGATGATCTTCTTCGGCGGGCTGGGGCCGCGGCGGGAGGACGCGATCGCGTTCTCTCGCGCGCGGACGGCACAGCGGGACTCCGCGCAGGAGCGTCGGTGGCAGGACATCGCCCGGCGGATGCGGGCCGGCACGGTGGCCGAGGTGGTGGACGCGTGCCGCGAGAACACGGCGCTGATGAACGAGCTGGTGGCGGCGGAGGGGTGGCCCGTGCGGCGCGGCACCTCGTGCTACGCGCCGGCGGAGGCGGTGCTGTACGGCTCCCGGTACACGAGCCGGATGCTGTCCCGCAGCCTGGGCGAATACGACTTCACGCGCGACCTGGCCGGGCTGCGCGCGCCGATCCTCGTCATTACCGGCGACCGCGACGAGACGCCGGTGCCCGCCCACCGCTCGTGGGCCGCCGCCGTGCCGGACGGCCGCCTGCTGCTGATTCCGGGCGGGGGCCATTACCCGCACATCGAGCGGCCGGACGTGTTCTATCCCGCCGTGGACGCGTTCATGGCCGACGGCTGGCCCGCGGACGCGGTGGATCCGACGCCGTAGACGACAAGGGCGCACCGGGGGATTGGATGGGGGCCGAACGGCGGAGTCACCACAGCAGGCGAGGATCTCCGCATCGGCGAAGTCCCAGCCGAGCGAATGAATTCGCCGCAATGACAACGCGAAGTCCGCCTGCGCGGACTATCCGTCACGGGTGGGTGCCACGCCGGCACACACTCCCTTCGGAGATGAAGTTCTCCCCCTCCTGCCCGCGAAGCGGGGGAGGGGGCCGGGGGGAGGGGGCACATGCCCGCGGCGTATCGTCCGCCGTCGCACCGGGCTGCAGTTCGCCCTTCTCCGCGAGGAACCAGCGGGGGGCGCCGATCCTGCTCCATCATCCATCCGCACATCGATCCCCGAACCCCTCCGATCCACCGATCCGCGCCATCGTGGAAGATTTTCCTTTCCGCACATCCTCTTTGCCGCCTATACTGGCTCCGGCAGGGTAAAATGACACCGTGAGCGCGGGCGGGTGGGCATGGCACGGATCCTCGTTACCGGTTCGGCGGGCTTCATCGGGTTCCACCTGGCGCGGCGGCTGCTGGCCCGCGGCGACGAGGTGGTGGGGCTGGACAACTTCTGCGACTACTACGACGTGGCGCTCAAGGAGGCGCGGCTGGCGGAGCTGCTGCCGCGCGCGGGCTTTCGCTTTGTGCGGGCGGACGTGGCGGACCAGGGCGCGATGGACGACGTGTTCGCGGGCGAGCACTTCGACGCGGTGGTGAACCTGGCCGCGCAGGTGGGCGTGCGGCACTCGGTGGATCATCCGCGCGACTTCATCGACACCAACGTGCGCGGATTTCTCAACGTGCTGGAGGGGTGCCGCGCGGGCGTGGGGCACCTGGTGTACGCGTCGTCCTCCTCCGTGTACGGGGCCAGCACGGAGCTGCCGTACGCGGTCGGGGGCGGCACCGATCATCCGCTCAACCTGTACGCGGCATCCAAGAAGGCCAACGAGCTGATGGCCCACGCGTACAGCAGCCTGCACGGCATTCCCACGACGGGGCTGCGCTTTTTTTCCGTCTACGGGCCGTGGGGACGGCCGGACATGGCGCCGTTCCTCTTCGTCCGCGCCATCCTGGAGGGGCGGCCCATCACGCTCTTCAACGACGGGCGGATGGAGCGCGACTACACGTACGTGGACGACATCGTGGAGGGGCTCGTGCGCGTGCTGGACCGCCCGCCCGGGCCCGACCCGGCGTGGAGCGGCGCGCGGCCGCACCCGGGGAGCAGCGCGGCGCCGTACCGCGTGTACAACCTGGGGAGCCACCGGCCCGTGTCGCTGCTGCACCTGGTGCGCACCCTGGAAACGTGCCTGGGCCGCCGCGCGGACGTGCGGATGCTTCCGCGCCACCCCGGCGAGGCGCTCGCGACCTGCGCGGACGGCGAGGGGATGGCGCGGGACTTCGATTTTGTGCCGTCCACGCCGGTGGAGGAGGGGATGCGCCGGTTCGTGGAGTGGTACCTGGACTTCCACGCCGCGCCGGCTTCGACCAAGCCGGCGATGGCGGCGGATGCGGCCTGATCCACGCCCGGCCGCCGCCGCATGAAGCTCGTCATCCACAACGCCGCGCGGGTCTGGGGCGGCAACGAGAAGTGGCTGCTCACGCTGGCCCGGGGGCTGGCGGCGCGCGGCCACGACGTCGTCGTCGCGTGCCGGCGGGGCGGGGAGGTGGCGCGGCGGGTGCAGGCGGCCGGCATCCGCGCGTCGCACGTGCGGCCGGGGGCGGGACTGGACGTGCCGCGCGGCGTACGCTTCGC
>DASQZE010000289.1:0-6565 GCA_035638875.1 Longimicrobium sp. | reverse complement strand
CACGCGGCGGCGCATCTCGGTGATGGACCGCTGCGCCGTCACGCTGATCACCTGCGACAGCGAGTAGCTCGTGACGCCCTGGATGAGCGTCGCCACGAGCACGGCGCCCGCCAGCGGAAGCAGCATCTCCGCGCGTCCCTTGCCCAGCACGTCGTCGATCAGGTATTTGCTCCCCGCGGCGGGAACCAGGCCGGCCAGGCGGCTGATGAGCATGAGCACGAAGCCGATGCCCAGGTAGCGCCGGTGCGACCACATCAGCCGGCGCGCCTCGGCCCAGGCCTCCCTGGAGCGGATGGCCTTCTTCTTGTTCTTGGATGCGGCGTCGTCCGCCATCAGCGTTCTCCCGGTCGGTCTGCGCCCGCGGCGGGGTGCCGTCGGCGTGTGCAATCTCCCTCCTCCAGCCCTTCCGCGCCACGGCTCCCCGCCGCGAGCGCGCCGCGCGTCATGCCGGATCCCACGGTTCATCGTGCCTCCGGGCTTCTACTGCAGTTTCACACGGAGGGCACGGAGTACACGGAGGGAACCGAGACCAGTCTCTCCTCCGTGACCTCCGTGCCTCCGTGTGAGGCCATCTTTCAGCCAGGAATGCGCAATCAAGCCGAAGATCTGGTCTCAGTCCTCGCCCGCGGCGGCGTGCCGTCGGCGGGGGCGCGGACGCTCCGGCGCGCGGCGGGGCGCCTCCAGCGGCGCGGCCTCCTCCGGCGCGCCGGTCGTGTCGAACTGCGGCGTCGCGGGCGACTGCCCCGCCGCCGGCCGCAGCCGCCCCACCAGCAGCAGCGTCAGCAGCGTCGCGCCGATGGCCACGAAGCCCACGCCCGAGTAGCCCGTGAGCGGCGCCCCTTCCCCGCCGCCGATCATCAATCCCGCCAGGTACGCCGCCGCACCCGCCGCGCCCTGCTGGATGCTGGAGTTCAGGCTCATGAAGCTGCCCCGGCGGCGCGGCTCCACCACGCCCGTCACCAGCGCGGTCACGGAGATCATCCGCCCCGAGGCCATCACCATCATCAGCGTGGTCACCGTCAGGATCACGGGCAGCCCCACGCGCGGCAGGTTGGTCACCGCCGCGATGGGGATGATGCTGAGCACCGCCGTGATCACGAACACCCGCGCGTGGCCAAAGCGGTCCGCCGCCGGCCCGAAGACCAGCGGCCCCGTCACCAGCGTGGCCAGGCCGCCGGCCAGGTACATCATGTCCAGCTGGCCCTCCGGCATCCCCACGTTGCTGGTGAGGTACGGCGCCAGGAACGGCACCACGGTGAACGCGCTGAACATGATGGCCACCGTCAGCACGAACGCGCGCACGTGGTCCGGGTGCCGTGCCACCTCCCACAGTTCGCGGAACACCTTTGCTTCACCCGTTCCCCGGTGCTCCAGGTGCGCGCGCATGGGCGGCAGCGCCACCAGGCTGATGACGAAGACGATGGCCGTCACGCCCGCCAGGACGAGGAACGGCGTCTCCCAGGTAAATCGCTCCGCCAGCGACAGGCCGAACGGCAGCCCCAGCACCGACGCCGCGCTGAACGCGCCCATGACAATGCCCATGGCCGTGCCGCGGCGCTCCGGCCGGATCTGGTCGCCGATCACGGCGAACACCACCCCCGCCAGCACGCCGCCGAACGCGCCCGTGGCCACGCGCGCCGAAAGCAGCAGCCAGTAGCTCTCCACCATCCCGCACAGCAGCGTCCCCACGCCAAAGCCGGCGAGCAGGAACAGCAGCATGCGCTTGCGGTCAAAGCGGTCCATGTACGCGGCCGCCACCAGGCCGCTGATAGCCGCGCTGAAGGTGTACGCCGACACAAGCAGCCCGAACTCCCGGGGTGACACGTGCAGCGAGCGCATGAGCTGCGGCGCCAGCGGCATCAGGATCACGAAGTCCAGGATGTGGCAAAACTGCACGGCAGTCAGCACGAGCAGCAGCAGCCACTCGCGCCGGTTGAACACGTCCGTCAGGCGACGAGCCATTCTCGATCTATCTTCCAGCGAAGTAGGTGCTTGTAGAATCAGCCCCGACGGCGGCCGCAACGACTACGGCAACGGCGGACGGCGGGTTGGGCGTGTCCCCCGCAAGCGGGGGCCGGGCTGCGCGCGCAGTAGGGCACGATACAACTGTGCCCAACTGCGCCGAGCCCCCTCCACAGGCCGGCACGATACTGCTGTGCCGTCCTGCTCCGGGCTCTCGGCCCTGCGGGCGCGCATCCCTCACGCAACGGCATCCGGACCGCCGGGTCCGCGCGGGGCCCTCACCCCCCGGCCCCCTCTCCCGTACACCACCTGTCGGCACCCTCGGCTGCCTGCCCTGTACGGGAAAGGGGGAGAACCCAATCTCTGCACGGAATCCGTCACCGCGCCGGGACTCCCCCACCCCCAACCCCTCCCCCGAAGTTGGGGGAGGGGTCGGCCGCCGTCGCGAGGAACGAGCGAAAAGGCGGCCGGGGGAGAGGGCTCCTGTCAAAGACGGGCCCGCTTCTCCTTCGCCGCACTCCGCCAATCCGCCGAAGCCCCCGCATACCCCCCTGCTCCCGTCGCAGACGGGAATCCACCCCATACACCCCATCCCGCAAACGGCTCCGCCCGCCGAAGTCCGGCGGGCGGAGCATCCATCCGTCAGGCCGCCGCGCCGGCAGCCACCAGGCGGGGCGCCGCGTAGCGCTCCTCCGCCGGGCGCCGCTTCCGCGCCCGCGCGCCGGCCAGCGGATCGGCATCGATTCCCAGCATCTGTGCAGTCGTGTCCCAGGCCCGCAGCGCCAGCTCCCCGTCCCGCGAGGCCTGCGACGACTGCGCGGGGCGGCCGCGCGAATCCAGGTACGCGCCGCTCAGCACGTCGCGCGAGGTCGCGGCCACCACGCTGCTGCGCGCCGCGGCCTCGGCCGTGCGCCCGCCCTGCACCCGCCGGACGACGGGCCACACGGCGCGCAGGGCCGCGGGCACCATCCCGGGCGTAATGCCGGCCGTCAGCCCCGTCCACGCGCTGCCGGGGTCCGCCGCCACCACGGTGATCCCCGTGCCGCGCACCCGCCGGGCCAGCTCGCCGCTCCACATCAGGTTCAGCAGCTTGGCGCGGGCGTACACGTCCATCCCGCGGTAGCCGCGCTCCGACTGCAGGTCATCCCAGCGCAGGCGGGCCCAGCGGTGCGCCCCCGCGCTCACGTTGACGATGCGTGCCGGGGCAGACTCGCGCAGCATCGGCAGCAGCAGGTGCGTCAGCAGGGCCGGCGCCAGGTGCGCCAGGGCCAGCGTCGCTTCCACGCCGTCCGCCGTCTCCGTGCGCTCGCCGTACAGCCCGGCCGCGTTGTTGACGAGCAGGTCCAGCCGGCCGTGCTTCGCCGCGAAGCGCTCCGCCAGCGACCGCACGTCCGCACGCGACGCGAGGTCGGCCGTCATCAGCTCCACGTCGGGGTTGCCGCTCTCCTGCTGGATCATCTCCACGGCCTCGATCCCCCGGTCGTGGCCGCGCCCGACGATCGTCACCATCGCGCCCAGCTTCGCGAGCCCCAGCGCCGTCTCGCGGCCGATCCCCGCCGTGCCGCCCGTCACCAGGGCCGTCTTGCCCACCAGCGGCGGCGCGCTCACGACACACCTCCCACCGTCATCCGCGGACGGGGCTTTGGCTTCACCTCCGCCGCCGGCGCCACCAGGCGCGGCGGGCGGATGATGATACCGTACGCCTCTTCCGTCTCGTCCCTGTGCGCCGCCACCACCCGCGCCGCGCTGATGCGCCCCCGCGGCGCCGAAAGCAGAACCACCATCGTCAGCTCTCCCTCTCCCATCCCGTGCAGGTCCCGCCGGCCACCCTGGCCGGCGGGCGAAAAGTTCGTCGTCAAGCCGCGTCCGCGGTTTGCAGCACCGGGTAGTCCGTGTAGCCCCGCGCGTCGCCGCCGTAGAAGGTGGCGCGGTCCGGCGCGTTGAGCGGGGCGCCCGTCCGCAGCCGCTCCGGCAGGTCGGGGTTGGCCAGGAACGCGGCGCCGAAGCTCACCAGGTCGGCCTGTCCGCGCCGCACCGCCGCGTTCCCCGTCTCCGCCCCGTATCCCCCGTTGGCCATGAGCGGCCCGCGGAACACCGCCTTAAGTACGGGCGTCACCCGCCCGCCGGATGGACTCGCATCCACCGGCTCCACCACGTGCAGGTACGCCAGCCCGAACCGGTTGAGCCCATGTGCGGCCACGCTGAACGTCGCCACGGGGTCCGAGTCCCGCATCCCGTTGTAGCTGCCCACCGGCGAGACGCGCACGCCCACCCGCTTGGCCCCCCACACGTCCACCACCGCCGCCGTCACCTCCATCAGAAAGCGCGAACGGTTCTCCGCGGTTCCCCCGTAGCGGTCCGTGCGATGGTTGCTGCCGTCGCGCAGGAACTGGTCGATGAGGTAGCCGTTGGCCCCATGCAGCTCCACCCCGTCGAACCCGGCCCGGTAGGCGCGCCGCGCACTCTCCGCGTACTGCTCCACGATCCGGCCGATCTCGTCCGTCTCCAGCGCCCGCGGCGTCACGTACGGCACCATCCCCGCGGCCGTGTACAGCATTTCCCCCTCGATCCCGATGGCCGACGGCGCCACGGGGAGCACGCCGCCCGGCTGCAGGCTGGGGTGCGACACCCGCCCCACGTGCCACAGCTGCAGGAAGATGCGCCCGCCCTCCGCGTGCACGGCGTCCGTCACCGCGCGCCACCCGTCCGTCTGCGCGTCGGTGTGGATGCCGGGGGTGTCGGCGTAGCCCACCCCCTCCGGCGATACCTGCGCGCCTTCCGTCACGATGAGCCCTGCGCCCGCGCGCTGGCCGTAGTACTCGGCCATCATCTGCGTGGGAGTGTTGCCGTCCCCCGCCCGGCTGCGGGTCATGGGCGCCATCACCACCCGGCTGCGCAGCTCGTATGGGCCCAGCCGAAAGGGCGTGAACAGGTTGGGCTCGCGGAATTCCTCGCTCATCGTCATCCCCCCCGGTGGTTCCCCTGGACCCCGGCCCGCGCACCCGTCTACAAGTACGTCGACCCAGGCTCGCCGATTTCGACATCGGTCATCGGCGGATTTGCCGACGATCGCGTCACGCAACTGCAACTAAACATGTTACAGATTTGGACGTACGTCGCCCCACGTCCGGACTTTCCCCGCGAAGCTACAGGCCGCTGGAGCGGCCGGCGTTCGCCACCTGCAGCGCCGCGCGTCCCGGCGACAGCCGTACCACCTGCGACACCACCTGCCCCGCGCGCACCGTCACGCGGCGCTCCTGCACGCCCACCCCGTCGCGCGTGGCGCGCAGCGTGTAGACGCCCGGCGCCACTCCCTCGAACTGGAACCCGCCCGTCGTTCCCGACACCGTCTCGTGGACCGCCGCCGCGGCGCCGTGCGCCACCAGCGTGACCCGCGCCTCCGCCACCGCGTTGCCCACTCCGTCCGTCACCCGCCCCAGCACCCGCGCCGCCTGTCCCTCCGCCGGCGCCGCCGCCGCCAGCACCGTCACCCCCAGCAGCAGCGCCAGCATCCGCATCCCCCGTACGACGACTGCAGTTGCACGCATCGTATCCCCCTCCGTCCAGCGTCCGCCTCGCCCGCCATCTGTAGCCAGTGCGGTTACGAATTGGATCACGAAAAACGGCCTGCGTCCCTACGCACGGCCGCCTGGCGCCAGGACACCGTCCAGCGCCGCCATCTCCCCGCAGTCTCCCGCCAGGTGCACGTCGGCGCCGGCGCACCCGCCCGCCGCCTTCTTTACCTGGTGGCCGATGTCCGCGATGGTCACCTGGGCCAGCACCCCCTGCATGGCCTGGTGCGCCGTGCAGAACACCCCCTGCAGCACCGCCCGGATGTTGCTGCCGATGTCGCAGTTGCGGCAGGGATCCGCGTGCACCGCGAAGAGCTCTTCCTTTTCTTCGACGGCCCGGTACACGTCCAGCATGGAGATGTGGTCCGGCTCGCGCGCCAGCTGTGCGCCGCCGCCCACGCCCGGCTGCACGGAGACGAGCCCCGCGTTGCGGAGCGCGCCCACGATGCGCCGCACGACCACCGGGTTGGTGTTCACGCTGCTGGCGATTCTCTCGGACGTGACGGGCTCGTCGCGCCGCCACGCAAGATACGCGAGCACGTGCACCGCTACCGCCACCCTGCTGCTGATCGTCGACATCCGGGGCTCCATTCTTAAACTGTAACCAGTCTAGTATCGAATTCATCCGCTGTCAACTCTCACGGTTGCGGGGACACCTGCATACCACGGCTGTCACCTTCCGCGCGCCCCGCCGCACAACCCCGCCACCGCGCGAACGGTTAATCTGCAGATTGAGGAACATTTGATTTGCCTAACTGACACAAACCCTTGTCCTGATTGAGGATTGTTTGATCGACAGCGTCGGTTAAAAACTCGTCCGCGTCCTGGCGGGTGGCGGCTTGGAGATTGGGCGGGGCCGCGTGTATCGTGGCTGCGCGGGACGGATCGGCATCCAGGCGTGCTCACCCGGCGGCCTTTTTACACCCCGCGACTCGCAACCCCTTGACCGATCGGCGCCACGGTTTTATCGTAGTGGCAAGGACGGTCGCCCCCTGCCTGCGGGCAGAGCGGGTACGTAACTCCGGGGGGTT
>DASQZE010000288.1:0-3982 GCA_035638875.1 Longimicrobium sp. | reverse complement strand
CCCTTCCCCGGGAACCATTTCCCTCCGAAGCGCATTCTTCTCTCTGCCGGACACGATCGGTCCGGCAAACCGCCCCGGGACGTGTGATGGACGCCACCCTGCCTGCCCTCGCCGCCGACACCGCGGCGCCCGCCGACTTCGAGTCGCTGCTGGCGCCCGTGGTGGACCGCGCGTACGGCACGGCCCTGCGCATGGCCGGCAACCGCGACGACGCGCAGGACCTGGTGCAGGAGGCGGCGCTGCTGGCCTTTCGCGGCTTCCATACGTTCCGCCCCGGCACCAACTTTCGCGCGTGGTTCCTGCGCATCCTGGTGAACTGCTTCTACGCGTCGCACCGGCGCAAGCGGCCGGAGCAGAGCCTGGAAGGACTGGAAGAACAGGCGCCGCTGCTGCACCTGTACATCCAGACCTACCACAACGGGATGCACGGCCCCGGACGCGACCCCGCGTGCGAGGTGATGGACCGCATCGCCGGCGAGGACGTGGAGCGGGCGCTGGATTCGCTGCCGGAGGAGTTCCGCGTGGCCTGCACGCTCTACTTCATGGACGACCTGTCGTACCAGGAGATCGCGGATGCCGTGGGGGTACCCGTGGGCACCGTGCGCTCGCGGCTGCACCGGGGACGCAAGCTGCTGCAGAAGCGGCTGTGGCAGGCGGCGCTGGATTCCGGACTGGTGGCGGAGACCGTGGCCGGGCCCATGGAGGGAGACGAATGAGCATCGACCGCTACACCTGCGAAGAGGCGTTCCTGCGCCTGGACGACTACCTGGACCGCGAGCTTCCCGCGGACCAGATGGACTGCGTCCGCGAGCACCTGGAGACGTGCGCCATTTGTGCGTCGGAGGTGGACTTCGAGCAGACCGTGATCGATGACGTGCGCGGCAAGCTGCGCCGCATCCGCGCCCCCAGGGACCTGATGACGCGCATCTCCGCCCTCATCGCCACGGCGCGCGGCGCGGATGCGGCTCCGTCCTGAACGGCGGGGCTCACGCGGAGACGCGGAGGGCGCGGAGGACAAGACGGCCCTGTGCGGATATTCGGAGGCGCGGAGAGAACGCTGGTTCTCTCCGCGCCTTTTGCGTGCCCCGGTTGATTTCCTGAGGGAGGCGCCGCACGGTCTTTCCCGTGTCTGAGCCCCCGGCGCCGACCGAAAGGATCTACTCCGCGGGAGAAGGAGTCAGCCTCAACCGGTACATCTCTCCCGTTTGGTCGTCCCCCGTTAATCGTCTGGTGTGATATGAAGGAGGCGCGGATGGTCTCGCCCGCGACTTCGGTTCCGTCCTGCTCCGAACACGGGACGATCCGTCGCGGGATGGACTGCGTGGATTGAGCCGCCGTCGTGCACGGGAGGGTAGATCCTCCGGTCGGCGCCAATGGATCCGCAGGTGGGATGGAACCGGCGGCACCTCCCTGAGGAAAACAAGTTGCTTGAGGCGGCCCAGGGTCACGTGCGCGAAGTGCGGGAGGGCCGGGAACCAATCGCGCATCGTCCGCATTCTCCCAATCACGCGGCCGGACGAGGGGAGCCGGCGGATGCGGTCACCCGGACACGCAGGTGGATGATGACGACGATCGCGCACGAGGGCGGGATTCCGATGGGGCGGCGCACCGACACGGCCCACGCCGGCGCGCGGCTGGAGGCGGCGGGCGGGGCCATCCTGCGCTACGGGCTGGCGGCCATCCTGGTCTACTTCGGCGCATTCAAGTTCCACCCCGTGGAGGCGGAAGCCATCCGCCCGCTCGTCTCCGAGAGCCCGCTGATGGGGTGGATGTACGGCATCCTCAGCGTGATGGGCGTCTCCATCCTGATCGGCGTCGCGGAGCTCGTCGTGGCGGGGCTGCTGCTGGTGCGGCCGTGGTCGCCGCGGGCGGGGGCGGTCGGCGGCATCGGCGCGGCGGTCATCTTCCTCACCACGCTCAGCTTCCTGTTCACCACGCCGGGCGCGTGGGCCATGATCCCGGGCTGGCCCATCCCCATGCCGGGGATGGCGGGATCGTTCCTCATCAAGGACCTGTTCCTGTTCGGCGCGGCGGTGTGGGTGGCGGGTGAATCCATCCGCGCCATGCACGCCGTCCGCTGATCCGCATCTCCCGAGGCCCGGTCGCCCGATGCGGAAGGGGCCGCACGTCGCCGCGCGGCCCCTTCCATTTCAGCCTGTCCAATGCGTCGTGCGGCGATTACGACCCCACGGTCACCGTGATGGGAGCCGACTTGCCGTTGCGGCCGTCCTTGTCCGTCACGTACACGGTCACGGAGTACGTCCCCGGCGCGCGGTACTCGTGCGACATGGCCGGCAGCCACCCCTGCGCATTCACCGTCGTGGACGTGTAGGTGCCGTCGCCCCAGAAGTAGCGGACGAGCCAGGGCGCGTCCTGCTTGCCCGGGTCGCTGAACTGGCCGCGCGCGGTGAACAGGATGCCCGTCGCCACGGAGGTGGAGGTGACGGCGGAGGCCGCGACCACCGGCTGCGCGTCGTAGATGATGAACGTGCGGCGGGACTCCGTCATCGCGCCGTCGTTGTCCCGCAGCCGCACGCCGATCTGCAGGGTGTCGTCGTCCGCCACCGCGGGGCAGGTGACGCGCGTAGCCAAGGCCCACGCGCCGTACCCCGCACCGCAGTCGAACGAAACCTGGATCCCCGCGCGCACGTCCGCCGGCCCGTCCTTGAGGGCGGAGAGCGACAGCACGTACGTCTTGCCCTCGTAGCCGTACGCGGGCGAGACGAAGTTGGCCGTGGGCGGGCGGTTCAGCACGGTGACGGCCAGGGTGGCCGTGTCGCGCACGGCGGACGGGTCGATGGCGATCACCCGCACCGTGTAGCTGCCGTCGTCGCTCCAGGGGCGGCGCATGGCGGGCGCGGCCGTCGTGGCCGGCACGTTCAGGCTCGCCCCGTCCCCAAAGTTCCAGTTGTACGAGAGCGCGTCCTGCTCCGCGTCCGTCGCGGTGAGGTTCAGCGTGACCGTATCCCCCTCGAACACGGTGATGGAGGGGGCGGGGAAGGCCAGCGACGGGCGCGTGTTCACCTCCGTGACCCTCCACCGCGCCGCGTACGTGTAGTTGTCGGAGCCGCGGCGGTTGCCCACCGCCACGCCATGCCGGTTGACGGCCATCGCGCTGGCAATGTTCGGCGCCTCCAGCGGCCGCGGTCCGCTGCGCACGGTCCACGCGGCGGCGCCGGCGTTGGAGTACCATCCGAATTCGCCCACCACCAGGCCCGCGTCGTTGATGTCGCGGGCGATGCGCATGTGGCCGTAGCCGGGCAGGCCCGTGGTGCCCAGGTCCGAGAGCCCCGTGCGGGGCGACCAGAGGAACGCGCGCGGCTTGGACCGCTCGGTAAAGCTGCCGACCACCTCGCCGCGCGTGTTGATGGCCAGCGCGGAACTGCTGTCCCCTCCCACGGGCAGCAGCTGCATGCCGGTGGCCTGCGTCCACAGGAACGCGCGCCGCTTTCCCTCGCGCCACGTGGTGCCGACCACCTTTCCGGAGTCGTTCACGGCCAGGGCCCTGCTCTCCTGGCCGCCGGGGTCGATGTCGTGCAGCACGCGGTCCGGCGTCCACACCACGGCGTGCAGCCGGTAGTCGGGCGTGACCGCGGCGCCGACGATCATCCCGGACCGGTTGATGCCGTGCGCGTACGAGGTGGAGCCAAAGTCGGGTAGCCGCACGGGGGGCGCGGAGGGCGACGTCCACATGACGGCCCGGAACACCTGCGCCGAGTCCAGCGACCAGCCCACCACGCGGCCCCGCTCGTCGATGGAGTTGGGCCAGTCATGGCGCCCGTGCCCCAGGCCGGGGAGCGTGGTCGTCACCCCGGCGGCGCTCCAGATCGTCGCCACGGGGTACCCCTCCGTCCAGGACTGGCCCACGATCATGCCGGCGCCGTTGATGTCGAAGGCCTCGGAATGGATGGACAGCGAATCCGGGTCGGCGACCAGCGTGGATTCGCTCGGGCCGCCGCCGGGCACGGCGGTCGCGTCCGTG
>DASQZE010000287.1:0-4173 GCA_035638875.1 Longimicrobium sp. | reverse complement strand
CAGGGCGATGGCGATCATCCCGGGGAGAATGACCAGGGCGGGGAACAGCATCTTGGGGAACGCGGCGATCAGGGGCGTGCGCCGCGCGGCCGACATGCTGTCCGCCGCCATGGCGCGCTGCACCACGAGAAAGTCCGTCGTCCAGTAGCCGAAGCTGAGCACGAAGCCCAGTCCCATCGCCACGCCGAACCACTCCACGCCCATGGGGTTCTCCGCCGCGCTGCCCATGTGCTGCCACGACTGCGTGTACGCGCCGCTGGCGTAGCCGGCGTTCTGCGCCGTGACGGCCAGGCGGTCCGTGAGGCCGTCCCATCCGCCCACGTCGCGCAGCCCCAGCCACACCAGGGGGATGAAGCCGGCCACGATCAGGAAGAACTGCAGCACCTCGTTGTAGATGGCCGACGTCAATCCGCCCAGGAAGATGTAGGCGAGCACGATGAGGGCGCTCACCAGCACGCTGAAGCTGAAGTCCCACCCCAGCAGCACGCCCAGCAGCAAGCCCATGGCGTACATGGAGATGCCGGACGAGAACACGGTCATCGCCGCGAAGGTGATGGCGTTGAAGCCGCGCGTCTTTTCGTCGAAGCGCAGCTTGAGGTACTCCGGCACCGACCGCGCGCGCGAGCCGTAGTAGAACGGCATCATGAACACGCCCACGAACACCATGGCCGGGATGGCGCCGATCCAGTAGAAGTGGCTCGTCGCGATGCCGTACTTGGCGCCCGACGCGGCCATGCCGATAACCTCCTGCGCGCCCAGGTTGGCGCCCAGGAACGCCAGCCCCGCCACCCACGCGGGGATGGATCGGCCGGACAGGAAGAAGTCGGTGGACGAACGCATGTAGCGTCGCAGCGCCACGCCGATCCCCAGCACGAATACGAAGTACAGGGCGAGGATGACGTAGTCGATCGTTTCCAGCTGGATCTGCGTCACGGGATCGGCTGTGCGTTGGGGGTGGATCCCGGCCCCGCGCCGGGCGATGGATGGAAAGTCCGAACGAGCGAGAAGTGCGGCGCCGCGTCCCGTATTGTTTTCCTGAGGGAGGCGCCGCGGGTACTTGCCCGTGCCGTGATCCTGGCGCCGACCGAAGGATCTACTCGCCCGTGACCGGCGATCGCCCCCCGCACGGGACCTCGCCGTGAAGGATCATGACACCGTGAGGGCGATGGAGACTGGCCATGGTCCGGCCTCCGTCCGAGCGAATGAATTCGCCGCAATAACGACACGAAGTCCGCCTGCGCGGATTGCACCGCGGCCACTGCACGCAGTTGCAGGCTGTCCCCTGTAACCTGTCCCCTGTAACCCGCCGTTCGCCCGCTATTCCCTATTCCCTGCCGTCCCTCACACCATCGCCATCCCGTACCGCGCCGCGCCGAGCAGCGCCGCGCGGGGCTCCAGGATCACGTGCACGGGAATGCGCGCCATCAGCCGCGACATGGGGCCCTTCTGCAGAAAGCCCTCGCGAAAGGCGCGGCCGCGCAGGACGGGGAGGATGCGGGGCGGAATGCCGCCGCCCAGGTACACGCCGCCCGTCGCCAGGCCGCGCAGGGCCGCGTTCCCCGCTTCCGCGCCCAGGATGCCGGCCAGCAGCCGCAGGGTCCGCCGGCAGACGGGGCAGCGGCGCTCGCGGCCCAGCCCGCCCTCCACCAGCGCCGGCGTCACGTCGCCCCCCGCGGCCAGGCGCGCGGCCAGCCAGGGCGGCGGCGGCTCCGGGGCGCGCTCGGCCAGGAAGTGGTACAGGGTGGCGATCCCCATCCCCGAGCAGACACGCTCGTAGCTCACGTGGGCGTGCACCCGCTGCACGTGCGCCAGCAGCCGGCGCTGCACGCCGGTGCGCGGCGCGAAGTCCGTGTGCCCGCCCTCCGTGGGGAGCGCCAGGAAGCCGCCCGCGTCGGGAACCAGCAGCGCCTCGCCCAGCCCCGTCCCCACCGCGACGACGGCCCGCACGCCGGCGGGGTCCGGGTCGCCGGGAAGGAGCGGCGCCACCTGGTCGGCGTGCAGGTGCGGAATGGCGAACGCCGTGGCCTGCAGGTCGTTGACGAGCATCACGCGCGGCACGCCGAGCGCATCGCCCAGGCAGCCTTCGTCCAGGCGCCACGGCAGGTTGGTGATGTGCGCGTGTCCGTCGATCACGGGCCCCGCCACGCTGAACGCCGCGCGCGCGACAGGCGCGGGATGCAAGGCGCGGAACGCGGCCACCACCGTCTCCAGCGTGGCGTATTCCCGGCTGGGAAAGACGGCTTCCGCCACGATCTCTGCCTTGCCCGCGCGCTCCGCCACCAGCGCCAGCACCGTCTTGGTGCCGCCGATGTCGCCCGCCAGCAGCAGCGCGCCGTCCGCCGCCGCGCGAAAGCCGGACGCGGCCGTGCCGGCGATGCCGGGCGGAGTGCTGGAAAGGGGGGACGGGACGGAAGGGCGCAAGACGGAGGACCGCTGGACGTGGAGGATACCGTTCGGCGCGCCGGGCCCCGTGGAGGAGCGCGAAGGCCGGTCCGGATTTGTCAGGTTTGTTGACAAACGTAGGCCGCAGGATAATCGTGTCGTGACGGC
Source organism: Longimicrobium sp. (assembly GCA_035638875.1). Taxonomy (GTDB): domain Bacteria; phylum Gemmatimonadota; class Gemmatimonadetes; order Longimicrobiales; family Longimicrobiaceae; genus Longimicrobium. The sequence goes on along the minus strand of DASQZE010000287.1, from coordinate 1,623 downwards.
TTCGCAACCCCCGCGTTCACGCAGGCAATGTTACATCCGTCGCGCCGCCACGGCGGTGGCGCGCCTTGCGGGGACCGGAGGGCGCGGGGCATCTTCCCGCATCCGGTTTTGGAAGCTGGCCGAACAAATCCGGCCCCGCCAACGGTTCACCTCCCGTCCAGGCCGCTCCACCCCTGGCGCCGGCGCCTGCCGCGTTGTCCCTCGCTCACCGGGCTTTTCGTGCGAAAGATCGACCCCCGCAACTTTCAGCGTGCCACGCGCACGACCACCAAGGACATCAACCGGCAGATCGTCCTGAACCTGGTGCGCGAGTACCAGCCCATCTCCCGCGCGGACCTGGCGCGGCGGATGGAGGTGGCGCGCGGCATCGTCACGCCGCTGGTGAACGAGCTCATCGAGCAGGGGATGCTGGTGGAGGGCGCCATGGGCGCGTCCGCCCGCGGCCGAAAGCCGACGCTGCTGCACGTGCGCGCGCACGACCGGCTGGCGGTGGCGGTGGACGTGCGGCTCAGTGAGACGCAGCTCATGCTCAGCGACTTCAGCGGTCGCTCGCTGGCCACGGAGTTCCTTCCCACCCCCGAGGACCCGGACGAGCTGGTGCTGGCGCTGACGGTGCGCATCCGCCGCCTGCTGGACGCGCACTCCGCCGCCGGCGACTGCGAGGGGATCGGCCTGGTGGTGCCGGGGATGGTGGACCGCGCCACGGGACGGCTGGTGCACGCGCCGACCCTCGGCTGGCGCGACGTGGACCTGCGCGCGGCGCTGGAGACGGCCGTGGGGCTGCCCGTGCACATCGAGCGCGACGCCGTGGCCTGCGCGCTGGCGCAGATGTGGATGGGGCAGGGGGTGGTGCAGGGGACGGACAGCTTTGCCTACGTCACCTTCAGCGACGGCGTGGGCGCGGGGCTGGTGATGGGCGGACACGTGGTGCGCGGGCACCGCGACGCGGCGGGCGAGTTCGGCCACGTACCGCTGTCGCTGGACGGGCCGGCGTGCCTGTGCGGGTCGCGCGGGTGCTGGGAGGCGTACACCAGCAACCCGGCCGTCGTGGCGCGCTACCTGGGCCGCGAGCTGGCCACCCGCGAAAGCTACGCGCAGGTGCGCGAAACGCGGCTCACGGTGACCGACGTCATTGCCCGCGCCCGCGCCGGGGACGCGGCCGCGCGGTCGGCGCTGGAGGTGACGGGGCGCTACATCGGGCTGGGGCTGTCCGCCATCGTGAACGGGCTCAACCCGGCGCGGCTGGTGGTGGGGGGAGAGATCGCCGGGGCGTGGGACCTGATCCGCCCCATGGTGCTGCAGGGGCTGGCGGAGCGCACGCTCACGCAGGGCACGGCCGCCACCCCCGTCATCCCCGAGCCCCACGACCCGCAGACCCGCCTGCGCGGCGCCGCGGCGCTCGTCATCGCCCCGCTGTTCGCCGCGCCGAACGTGGGGTGAGGGCGAGCCGTTGCGACGCGGCCTCCCCGTACCGGCGGGGCGCCCCTCCCCCCGGCCCCATAAGCGCTAGCTTAACATGCTTGCTTCAAGTGTGGCAGCGAGTTAAGCTGCCCTCATGGACACTGAGACACTGCTCCGCGAGTGGAGCGTCATCACCGGATTTCTGCCTCCCGACTGGCGCGA
>DASQZE010000286.1:0-1775 GCA_035638875.1 Longimicrobium sp. | reverse complement strand
GCCACCCACAGGTCCGGCTGGCTGCGCGCGTCGTTGATGGGCGCGGGGAGGTGCTCCGCCGGGCCCCAGCCGTCGCCGCGCCGCGGCACGCGCCAGACGTCGGTCAGGCCCAGGCTCCCGGGGCGCCGCGACGGCACGTACAGGTCGCCCGCCGCCGTGGCCGCCGCGTGGATCTCCGCCTGGTCGCTGTTCACCGGCTCCGGCAGAGCCACCGGCTGCCCCCATCCGGCGCCGCGGCGCTCCACCATCCAGATGTTCCAGTTCGGCACGCTGTCGGCGGCACTACGCGGGCGGTTGGACGTGAAGTACAGCCGCCGCCCGTCCGCCGAGAAGCGCGGCGCGCGCCCGCCCCATCGGTCCCCCTCCGGCAGGACGGCCGGCGCCGGCGCGCCCCACCCGCCGCCCGCGCGCGGCGCCCGCACGATCGTCTGGCGGTTGAAGGCCTCGCCCGCGTACGAGGAGAACCACAGCGACCCGTCCACCGGGTCGATCGCGGGAAAGTTCACCACCCGGTCCGCCGGAACGCCGGGAAGGTCCACCCGCTCCGGGTCCGTCGCCGTGCTGGGCTCGTGCTGGGAACGCACCGCGCACGCCGCCAGCACCAGCATCGCCGCCACCGCCGCAGCCAGTCTCGAAGTCATCTCGGTCATCCGTTCAGGGGATCTCATGCGGACGCGGAGGGCGCGGAGCAAAACCCACTCCGCGCCCCGTTCCCGAACCTCCACGCGAGATGTCGTCTCATACCGGATGTCGCATCGGATCGTGCAATCCATCTCGCCCACGATCGATGTCTCGTGCTCGCCCTGGCCCTGCCAACTGCGTCATCGGGGGGACGTGGAGCAGGGGCCGGCTTCCGCGCCGACCCTCCTGATACCGGATGCCGCGTCGGATCGTGCAATCGATCTCGTCCACGATCGGCCGCTCGTGCTCGCCCGGGCCATGCCAACTGCGTCATCGGTGGGACGTGGAGCATGGGCGGGCTTCCGCACCGACCCTCCTGATGACGTGGTTGGCGATGCCTGGAGGCGCGAACGCGGCGGGCGGACGCGGATCGAGGAGAGGGAAGACCGAGGGGTGCCTCTACGAGAAAATTCCGATACTCATCTCCGCCGAGGGTTCCACGGCGGGACGCGGGCCTTCCTCTCGCGGATGCGGCTGCCTCTCGGCACCTGCTCTGGTATGAGCTCGGCCGACGCCTGGGATGGGAATCCCACCGCGCTTCACCATGCGGTGCCGCAGCCCGTGCCGGCGCAAACCGGGCGGGAGCGGCAGCGGCGGCGACACTGATCAGGATTCTTACACCGTCCAGCTTTCGGACGGTCGGCGATTCTGGCGCCGTGCTGGTGAACGGGGCTGCCCGACGCGAGCCGCGGTGTCGCAAAAGCAGACTGTGCCCGCCACGCATCCCCGGCGCGCCGTGATCCGCCAAGTGTCTGCCACGAGCCTGCTTGGGTGCGCGGCACCTTCTGGGCTCCCGCTTGCTCCCTCCGTGCGTTCCGTATACGGAGCGAAGTCCGGCCGCATCCTCCCGCGGTACCCCTCCCGGCTTCCTGGAGCGCACACCCGGAGCGGGCCCGACCGCAAGACTGCCCCTGCACGATTGCCCCACCCCGGGACATTTTGTCCCCCGGAGATCCGGCCGTCATGCGACTCCGGCACCCGCACCGAAGGCCCAATCCGTTGCACGCGGTCGCTTTGGGGATCTCGTGACCGGATGACGCCACTCCGGCACGGAAGCCGCTTTGATGCATCGAGCGGTCCAGGCTCAGCGGGGG
>DASQZE010000285.1:0-8597 GCA_035638875.1 Longimicrobium sp. | reverse complement strand
GCCCCGCTGCGCCACCAGCTGCCGCATGACGATGCTGTCCGCGGCGGCCTGCAGGGGCAGCCCGCCGTACTCCATCAGCGCGCAGATGCTGTGCGCCACCGTGTTGCGGATGAAGAACTCGCCGTGTCCCGTGGCCGAAACGGCGCAGGAGCGGTTGTTTGCGTACGTTCCCGCGCCGATGATGGGCACGTCGCCCACGCGGCCGAATCGCTTCATCATCATCCCGCCCGTGGACGTGCCGGCGGCCAGGTTGCCGTGCCGGTCCAGCGCCACGGCGCCCACCGTGCCCCACTTGCGCTCGTCCGGCAAGGAGTAGCCGGCGCCCTGCCCGGCGCGGCGCGCGCTGTCGGCGCGCAGGCTGTCCTGCATCCGCATCCGCTCCCACTGCTGGCGGCGGTTGGGCGTCCAGAAGTAGCTCTCCTCCACCATCTGCAGCCCGTTCTGCCGCGCGAGGGCGCCGAGACGTTCGCGCGGCAGAACGGCATCGCCATGGTGGAGGAGAGCTATTTCTGGACGCCCAACCGCCGCCAGCAGTGGGAGCGGATGCGCCAGCAGGACAGCCTGCGCGCGGACAGCGTGCGCCGCGCCGGGCAGGGCGCCGGCTACGCGGTGCCGGACGAGCGCAAGTGGGGCACGGTGGGCGCCGTGGCGCTGGACCAGAACGGCAACCTGGCCGCCGGCACCTCCACGGGCGGGATGATGATGAAGCGCTTTGGCCGCGTGGGCGACGTGCCCATCATCGGCGCGGGGACGTACGCCAACAACCGGTCCTGCGCGGTCTCGGCCACGGGGCACGGCGAGTTCTTCATCCGCAACACGGTGGCGCACAGCATCTGCGCGCTCATGGAGTACGGCGGGCTGCCGCTGCAGGCCGCCGCGGACAGCATCGTCATGCGCCAGCTCGTCACGCAGCGCGGCGAGGGCGGCATCATCGCCATGGACCGGCAGGGCAACTGGACCATGCCCTTCAACAGCACCGGGATGTTCCGCGGCCGCGTCGGCGCCGACGGCCGTCCCGTCGTCAGCATCTTCCGCGACTGAAGAACGAAACGGCGGGTCTCACGCGGAGACGCGGAGGACGCGGAGAGAACAGCGGAGAAAAGACGCGGGGCCGCCGAAACACATCGGCGGCCCCGTGGTCGTTCAGGCAGACTCGTGGCCGGCGCTCGATCAGGACTCAGCGCGGGCGGGCCTGCGTCAGATCCTGCAGATGCCCTCGCTCACCGGGTCCGGCACGCAGAAGGACATGCACGAGTGGTAGTTGGTGTCGTGGGCCGCACCCTGGACGGTGCCGCGCAGCCCGGCGACGGCGGCATCCACCGGGAACGAATCGACACGCAGGGAGTCGATCTGGAGCGCAAGCTTCTTCATCGGGAACTCCGGGTTGAGAAGAGCGGTTGAACGATATGGATCACCGCGAAGCAAAAAGCCGCGTCAGAGGACGCGGCCTTCGGTCCAGGGCTGCGGCAGGCAGTTGGACAGATGGGACCTAGGAATCGTGTTATCGTCGGTGGTTACGGCCCCGTGGACCGTACCGCGCACATCGGCCACTGCGGGATCTACCTGGAACGTCTCAACGTGCAGCGCGTCGATGTCCAGCGTCAGCTTCTTCATCGGGATCTCCGGGTTGTTGGCCGTCAGGTGGCAACGACTCACCTATTACGCACAAATATGTACCAATCGTCCGGCGCCCACAAGAGCACGCTCGGCAGTTCTGCGACCTCCGCGTCTCCGCGTGAGCCCCGCTGTTCGGGGGGTAAACAGGTCCCACTCCGCCCCAGCCGCGCCCCACCCAATCACGTCCCGATTGACAGGGTAGCAGTAGCCACGCGAGGTTTCGGATCTGCACAGCGTGGCATGCTTCCTGTTGCGCACGCGTGTATGTGCCGTGTGCCGCTCCGCCCGCCGGCGGGACGCGACCCGCCGTATCCCCTCCAGCACCCGCGCACGCCCCATGGATCTCTGCCGGCTCGCGCTCGACGTCCACCGGAGCCCCACGCAGCAGGCCGCCTTTGCCGTGCTGGTGCAGGCGCTGGGCGGCGCGTTGTCCCTGCACTGCGCCGTGTGGCTGGGCGGCGAGCCCGTGCTGCGCGTGTGCGAGCACCCCGCCGGCGCCGAGCTCCCCGACGAGCTGGGTGCCATGGCCCTGCACGTAAGCCAGACGGAGGTTTATCCCGTCGCCGCGCTCAGCCCGACGGCCGGTGCCCGCTACCCGGACGCCGAGGCCATGCTGCTCCCCCTGGGCGACACGCACGCCGGGGCGCTGCTGCTGGTGGCGCAGGCCGGCGCGTTCGGCGAGGACCTGTCGCAGTGGGACGACGTGGCCGCCGCGCTGGGGCAGGCCGCCGTGCGCGAGCGACTGCTGCGCGAGGCCCGCGAGGAGCGCGAGAGCTACCGCAAGCGCGCGCAGGAGATGGAGGCTCTCGACGTCCTGGGCTTGGCCGCCAACCAGACGCTGGACCCGCAGGAGGTCGTGTCGCTGGTCGCCCGGTTCGCCCGGACGCTGCTGGGCGCCCACTACGCCGTGGTGCAGACGGTGGAGGACGGCGAGCTGCGCTGCCCGGCGGCCCTGGGACTGCGCCCCTGCCCCGTGCAGCCGGACGGCGACCCGTTCGCCCAGCGCGTCATCCACTCCGAGAAGCCCGTGGTGCTGGGGCTGGCGGGCGCGGAGGTGACGGCGGATGCGTTTCCCCTGCACCACGCGCAGGGAATGCAGGTGGGGCTGGGCGTGCCGCTCACCCTGTTCGGCGAGACGTTCGGCGCGCTGGTGGTGGGGTACCGCGACGCGTATCCCGTGAGCGCGCGGGACACGCTGCTGGCGCTCACGCTGGCCCGCCACGCGGCCGTGGCCATCAACAACGCCCGCCTGCACGCCGCCCTGGCCGACCGCTCTGAGGAATTGCAGCGCGCCAACGAGGAGCTGCACCGCACGTCGCAGCTCAAGGAGCGCTTTTTCGCGGCCATGAGCCACGAGCTGCGCACGCCCGTGAACGGCATCCTGGGGCGGCAGACGCTGGTGCTGGACGGCGTGTTCGGCGAGGTGTCGGCGCCCGTGCTGGCGCAGCTGCAAAAGGCCAACGCCTCCGCCAAGACGCTGCTGCACCTGGTGGACGAGATCCTGGACTACGCGCGCCTGGAAGCCGGCAAGATGGCCGTCAACCTGGTGGATGCGGGCCTCCGCGGCGTAGTGGCCGATGCGCTCGCGTCCGTGGAGCCGCAGGCCGCCGCCAAGGGGATCGGGCTGGAGTCGCGGATGGACGACGGCGCGGCCCCCGTGCGCACCGACCCCGACCGCACGCGGCAGATCGTGCTCAACCTGCTTTCCAACGCCGTCAAGTTCACGGAGCGCGGCGCCGTGACCGTTTCCGCCGCGCCCGTGGCCGATGCGGGGGGCGAGCGGTGGATGGAGGTGCGAGTGCGCGACACGGGCCCCGGCATCCAGCCCGAGGACCAGGAGCGCATCTTCCTGGAGTTCGAGCAGGTGGCCGGCACGCGCGGCGGCACGGGGCTGGGGCTGCCCATCTCCCGCCGCCTGGCGCAGCTGCTGGGCGGCGACCTGCGGGTGGAAAGCGAGCCCGGCACCGGCTCCACGTTCATCCTGCGCCTTCCCCTGGCCCCCACCCTCGCCGCGACTCCCGCGGCGGAGGCCCCGGCGGCCCTCCTCAATGCCTGAGGCTCCATGACCCTTCCCAACGCCCGCCGCCGCCTCGCCCTCGCGTGCATGACGCCGCTGCTGCTCACCGTCGCCTGCTGGGACGACGGCACCAGCCCGCGCGACTACACGCCGCTGGTGTGCGCGGGCGGCACCGGCGCGTCCGCCTCCAGCACCATCGGGCCGGCGGGGGGCACGGTGACGGTGAACGGCAACTCGCTCATCGTGCCCGCGGGCGCCCTGAGCAGCGCCGTCACCTTTCGCATCACCGAGCGCGGTGACCGGTCCGTGGGCGTGGAGGTACAGCCGCACGGGACCCAGTTCAGCAAGGACGCCACGCTGGCACTGAGCTACGCGCGCTGCGGCAACCTCGCCGGGTACAAGGACTTCCGCATCGTAGAGGTGGATTCCGGCACCACGCGCGTGCTGCGCACGCTGCCGTCGCAGGTGGACTCGGCCACGCGCACCGTGCGCACCACGCGCCTGAACCACCTGAGCGGATACCTGATCGGCAGCAACCGAAGCAGCGAGGAGTAGACGTACGATCGACATGGATGCACCGGATACGATCGCGGAAGAAGCCGCCGCCCTGGAGCGCGCGGCCGACTGGGACGGGGCGCGTGCCACCTACTCGCGCGCCTTCGCGGCGGCCCGTGCCCGCGGCGCCGTGCGGGCCATGGTGGAGGCGACCCGCGGCGGCGCGCGCATGCTGCGCGAGCTGGGGCGGCTGGACGAGGCGGCGGAGCAGGCGGACCTGAGCTGCGAGATGGCGGCTCGCTGCGGGCTGCCCCGCGAAGCCGCGCGCGCCGCCAACGTGCTGGGCACCATCCTCTATGTCGGCGGCGCCATCCACGAGGCGGCCGACCTGTACGAGCGCGCGCTGGAGTGGGCGCGCGAGGTGCGCGACGACGAGCTCATCGGGCTGGTGTGCGCCAACCTGGGCGTGGTGGCCAACATCCGCGGCAACTTTTCCGTGGCCTTCACCTACTACCTGGAGAGCATCGCCGCGGCCGTGCGGACGGGCAACGTGCAGGCGTCCGTGCTGGGCTACAACAACCTGGGGATGCTCGCCTCGGACGTGCGCGAGTGGATGCAGGCGGACCTGCTGCTGCACCGGGCGCTGGAGATGGCGGAGGAGCTGGGCGACGCGACCTTTACCACCACGCTGCTGCTGAACCGCGTGGAGCCGCTGATCCAGGTGGGCGAGCTGGACGCGGCGCAGGAGGTGCTGGACCGCGCGGAGGAGATGGCCGAGCGCATCCAGAACGTCCGCGAGCTGTCGGAGGCGTCGCGCTTTCGCGGCCTGCTGGCCCGCCGCCGCGGCGACGAGACGGCGGCGACGGGCTACCTGGCGCGCTCGCTGCTGCTGGCCACGCGCGCCGGCCTGCGACTGGAGCGCGCCGAGGCGCTGGAGCAGATCGCCCTCCAGCACCGTGACGCCGGCCGCGCGGATGCCGCACGCACGCACCTGGCCGAGGCCAGCGCCGAGTTCTTTGCCGCCGGCGCCACCCGCGACTGTGCCCGGTGCCGCGAGCTGCTCTCCGCCTGGGCCCCGCCCGGCGACGGCGAGGACCCCGGCGGCACCGTCCCTGCCCTGCGCATCGTCGGCGCGGCGTAGTGGCGCGCGTCGGACTGGTTTGGTTCGCTAAAGCAGTGTAGTTTTTCCTGTCGAAGTGGAGAACCACGACAGGAGGCTATGATGGTGACGACGAAGAGTGTGATCCACACGGATCCCGAGATCCTCGGGGGCATGCCGGTCTTCATCGGTACACGTGTGCCGCTGAAGAACCTGATGGATTATCTGGAAGGCGGGCATCCGCTGGACGACTTTCTTGACGATTTCCCCAGCGTAACGCGTGAGCAGGCGATCGCCGCGCTCGAAGAAGCCCAGGACGCGTTGAGCGAACGTGCGCGTGCTGCTTGATGAGTGCACCCCTCGCAAGCTCCGCCGCGAACTCCCGGAGCACGAGGTTCGCACCGTGCCGGAGATGGGCTGGAGTGGCACCAAGAACGGGGCGTCGCTACGGCGGGCGGGAGAGGAATTCGACGTACTGCTGACGGTTGACTCCAACATGGAGTACCAGCAGAACACGGCTGATCTGCCGATCGCCGTGGTCGTTCTCGTTGCGTACAAGAACGATGTCGATTTGTTGCGGCCCCTTATGCCGCAGGTCCGCGAACTTCTTCCCACAATCATCCCCGGCCGCCTTTACCGGATCGGTCCTGCGCGGTGACGAGGCTGAGAAGGCAAGTAGCCGTCTCGCAGAACGCACGAGGGGCCGCCGAGCGCCTCGGCGGCCTCTCCGTCATTCAGCCTGCCAGCCGCCGCACCACTTCCAGCGCGCCACGCTTGTAGACGGTGATGCAGACCAGTTCCTCCGCCGCATCGATCACCGCCCAGAACCGCGACTTTCCGTATTTCTCGATCGTGTAGCCCGCCTGCCCCTTCCCGCCGTTCGCCTGCGTCTTCCGCTTGGCTGCCATCGCTCACCTCCGCTCTTGACCCGCGCCGCCCGGCAGGGCTACCATCGTGTGCGGACGGCTCTCGGGTCGTTTCGTGTCGAGGCTGGTCGAGTCTTCTTCGCGGGAGAGCGGCCAGCCTTGTTCTTTTACCCTACTGTCGATAATATATCTACAACAGCGTGTTTAATAAAATATCAACATGGATTTCAAAGAAGCCACGGACCTGATCTCCGTCCCGCTCCCGCGCGTCGCCGAGGCGCTCGGCAAGAGCTACGGGACGGTTCTCGCCTACCGCACGGGCGACCGCGCCGCGCCCGCCGAGGCGCGGCAGCGACTGGCGGCGTTCATGCGCGAGCACGCGACGGAACTGGTGAAGGCGGCGGACAAGCTCGATCCGGACCCGGAATCCAACCTCTTGGGATAACCACATGCCTGCCCATTCTGGAGTTCCTGTAGCCGCTCAGCTTCGCGAGAGGCTCGATGCAGTCGCACACGAACTGTCTTCTGTTGACATCTCCTCACAAGCGATAGCTGCCGCAGCGGCAGAACTCGCGCTGATTGGCGAGGCATTCGTCCGGATGTTGGACGACTTTGATTGGTCACCCCCGGGGTGGCACGCTGTCACGGCTGATAAGTTCGTACGCAGATTTGCGTTGACTACGAGGAAGCTCGCCAGGGTCGAGTTGGATCACGAGTTTCAATCCGTAGACGGCGTCGTAATCGTTACTATTGTTCGAGCGCTGATCCAGATTTCAGCACGCCTGGTTGGCCCCCTGCATCCCCTGGGTACTCGGACGTCTAATTGGGTTTACACCTACACCGGCATTGGAGAGATTCTCCGCGCTTTCAAGTGGGTAGTAGATCTCGGAGAAATGGCTCTAGCTGATGCTTGCGCAACCTCACGCGGGTTTGACGATCCAGAGAAAAAGATCCTCTTTGATGAAATGATGAGTCGGGGCTTCGCCCGCACGACGATCGAATTCGGGGGCACGTGACCTCAATCTTGCGCTCCCCCCTCTGGCACCACTTCGGTGCGGCGATCGACATGCTGGAGAACGCGATCGTGGCGTGCCCGGACGCGCTGTGGAGCGACCGCTCGCGGCAGCCGGAGTACTGGAATCTCGCGTACCACACACTCTTCTTTCTCGACTACTTCCTGTCGGACACTGAAGAGGAGTTCGCCCCGCCCGCGCCGTTCGGGATGGAGGAGCTGGACCCGGCGGGCATCGCGCGGGAGCAGCCGTACACGAAGGCCGAGGCGCTGGCGTACGTGCGCCACTGCCGCGCGAAGTGCCGCGCGCTCGTGGAGGGGCTGACGGACGAGCGCGCGGTGGAAATCCGCATTTTCTTTCGGCGGGAGTGGACGGTGCTGGAGTGGGTGCTGTACAACATGCGCCACGTGCAGCACCACGCCGCGCAGTTCAACCTCATCCTGCGCCAGCGGACGGACTCCGCGCCGGCGTGGATCGGACGGACACCGGCGGAGCTCCCGCCCTCCTCCGCGCCGATCCGCATCCCCAACGACGTGCTCTGGCTCCAGCTCGGCGCGGCCATCGACAGCCTGGAGAACGCGATCACGGCGTGCCCCGACGCGCTGTGGAGCGACCGCGCGCAGCAGCCGGAATACTGGTATCTCGCGTATCACACGCTCTTTTTCCTGGACTACTACCTCTCCGGTACGGCGGATGGATTCACGCCGCCCGCACCGTTCACGCTGGAGGAGCTGGACCCGGCCGGCGTGCTGCCGGAGCGGCCGTTTACGAAGGATGAGCAGCTGCGCTACCTGGAGCACGGCCGCGAGAAGGCACGCCGGCTGATCGCGACGCTGACCGACGAGACGGCGAGCGAAGTCCGCCGCTTCAACAACCGCGACTGGACGGTGCTGGAGTGGATCCTGGTCAGCATGCGCCACGTGCAGCACCACACCGCGCAGCTGAATCTCATCCTCCGCCAGCAGACGGGCTCCGCGCCGCCGTGGATCAAGCAAGCGAAGCACGGGCTGCATCGGGAGCATCCGTGAAGACGCTCCTGGATGACGGCCACACGTGGTATCTGGACGATGAATGCCTGCCCTGCAGTCCGCGCAGGCGAACTTCACGATTTTCCAGCGGCGAATTCGTTCGCTCCTGGACCGGCCGGATGCCCGCCTCACCCCGAGGCACTCGCCCGTGCCGGACAGTCCGCGCAGGCGGACTTCGTGTAGTCGTTGCGGCGAATTCATTCGCTCTGTATGGAGGGCAGCCACGTGACACCAGATCCTGATCCCACACTGGATCGCATCCGCCAGGTCCGCCACGAGATCTCGGCGGAGTTCGGCCACGATCCGGAGAAGCTGGTCGAGTACTACATGCGCCTGCAGGAGGAACGTCGGAATCGTTCGTCTGGAGCCCCCCCACCCCCGCCGCACGGGATGTCCCCCGCGCGCGATTGACCCCGCCGCGGCTCCGCACTATCCTCTGTTCGCGGCACGATCTGCATCCGT